>JAQVGB010000043.1 GCA_028696915.1 Candidatus Dojkabacteria bacterium
GAAATAAGTCCATACGACCTTCAAAAAGGAAGGATTATTTATCGGTATAATCCGCAGAGACAATGAAAGTACAGGCTTCTGTTAAAAAAAGATGTGAATACGGCTACGTCGTCAGGCGGAAGGGTCGTGTATACGTCTACTGCAAACGCAACCCGAAACATAAACAGCGTCAAGGTTAATTAATTCGATTTCGAATACGTGGCACGATACGTGGGGGTTGAGATCCCCGACAACAAAAAAGTAAAAGTTTCTTTGACCTACATTCACGGGATTGGTCAGTCGCTTGCGAAAACCGTTCTGAAACGGGCGAGTGTCGACCCGGAGAAACGTATGAGCGATATAACTCCGGCGGAGGAATCACAACTTCGTTCGGTGCTCGAATCATTAAAACTGGAAGGTGAGCTGCGGCAGAATGTGTTTCAGAATATTAAGCGTCTCAAGGATATTCGCTGTTACCGGGGTATCAGGCATAAGCTCGGTCTTCCGGTCCGCGGACAGCGCACGCGGCACAACGCTCATACCCGCAAAGGTAAGAGTCTGCCGATCGGTGGCCTTAAGCGCAAGCTTGAGAAGACATAGCATTTCTAGCAATTAATTACGATCATCGCATTATGGCAGAAGATACAAACAAAAAGAAAGCCTCTTCGAAAAATGGTAAAACAGCTGAGAAATCAGCTCCAGTGAAGCGGAAAGTGAAAAAAAACGTCAGCGAGGCGCTGGTGTATGTCAATGCGACCTTTAATAACACGATCATTACGATTACCGACCCGGAAGGGAACGTGCTCTCCAGTAGCAGTCCTGGACTGGTCGGTTTTAAAGGATCCAAGAAAAGCACCGCCTTCGGTGCGACAAAAGCCGCTGAGGATGCGGCGTACAAGGCTCAGAAGTACGGTGTCCGTGAAGCGAAAGTGTATATCAAGGGACCGGGTTCCGGAAGAAATGCCGCAGTAAAAGGCATCGATTCCGCTGGTATCCGGATAACCTTGCTATCCGATATAACACCTCTGCCCCATAATGGTTGCAGACCACGGAAGCAGCCAAGAAAATAGTTTATCTGTATTGTTTCTCGCATGTCGAGCGTGATGGGTCCAGTTTGCAGATTATGCAGAAGAGAAGGAGTAAAGCTTAATCTTAAGGGAGAGCGGTGCAATTCACCGAAATGCGCCCTGTCCCGCAGACCGTATCCTCCGGGACGTGGCGCTTCAATGCCGTCACGCCGGTCGACCTACGGAATTCAGCTACGAGAAAAGCAGAAGGTCAAGCGTATATATGGCCTGTCGGAGCGTCAGCTTAAAAGTGCGTTGGATGCCGCGGGAAGGGCTGAGGGTGATAAGGGACTGAACCTTCTTCAGCGTCTTGAAATGAGACTTGATAATGTCGTGTACCTGCTCGGGCTTGCTCCGTCAAGACCGGCGGCACGACGGGTCGTCTCGCATGGAAAGATCAACGTCAATGCCGCCCGGATCTCTGTACCGTCGCACATGGTGAAACCAGGTGATGTTATTTCGGTGAGAGATTCGCGGTTCATTGCGGTTTCCGTGTCGAGCCTTGGAAAAACTGCGTGGCTCAAGAAGAAAGACAAAGGTGGTCAGGTTATGTCGGCACCTCTTCGAGATATGATCGACGAGGGGATCCGTGAGAATCTGATCATCGAGTTCTACTCGAGGTAGCATAATTTATTTACATAGAACTATGATTGACCTATCGGATATCCGTGTCGAAGTCGTCGAGAGTGGCGATACGTCTGGAGTTTTCAGGATCGGACCGCTTCCGCGGGGCTACGGCCACACATTTGTCAACCCGATCCGGCGAGTCCTGCTTTCCTCTCTGCAGGGAGGTGGTGTTACCAGCATGAGGATCGACGGTGTCGAGCACGAATATTCCACGATCAAAGGTGTTAAAGAAAATGTCGTAGAGATCCAGATGAACATTAAGGCAATCCGGTTCGATTGCCAAAGCAGTGAACCACAGGTGGTACGGTTGAAGAAGAAAGGCGTTGGGATCGTCACCGCCGGAGATCTCGACCTGACGGAATCCGTTTCAGTCATGGAGCCGAGCGCTGAAATTGCCACGATCACCGACAAAAATATTACGCTCGAGATGGAGCTCGTCGTGGAACGCGGTATCGGATACCGGAAGGCGGACGAAAGTCTCCGGTCGGAAGTCGGCAGACTGCCGATGCACGCTGATTTCAGCCCTGTCGAGCGGGTGACATTCTCGATTGAAAGTGCCCGGAAAGGGAAAAAAATGGACTTGGATTCGGTTCTCTTGTCCATCTATACCGACGGGTCGATCAATCCGCAGGATGCACTAGGGAAAGCGGCGGAAATTTTGAAAGCCGGTTTTGAGAAAATCTTCGTGCTCAGCGGGATCGAGCCTGAGCCAATGCCGGTTGTCGCGGAAGAAACGGCATCTGCTGAAGGTGGGAACATTGAAGCTTTGAACTGGCTGGTCGAGGACTTGCCAATCTCGAAACGTGCGAAGAGCAGACTTTTGGAAGCCGGGATTGAGAAGGTTTCTGACGTTGTCGAGCAGGAGGCGGGACAGCTTCTGGCAATTCCCGGTTTTGGTGACACGGCGCTTAAGGAACTGAAAGATGTTCTTCAAGAATATGGATTGACTATCAAACAATGAGAAAAAGAGTAGTGCTCAACAGAATGAATATGCGCAAAAGCCGCAGTGACCTCCAGATGAAGACGATGTTTCTGTCGCTTCTTCAAAACGGCGCGATAAAAACGACCAGCGGCCGTGCGAAGCAGTTGAAACGGTTTGCTGACCGTGAGATCGGCTACGCTGTCCGGCTGGATGGAAACGCTCTGAAAAACCGTTTGGCATCGAGGGCTGGTGTGGGAACTCCGACACAGTCCCTCCTGAATGTGCGGGAATTTTATCAGCAAAAAGAGAAAACTCCAGTTTCGGGGTATGTTTCCATTGTTAAAGTTGGCTTCAGAGGTGGAGATAATGCTGAAATGTCTGAGATCTCATTAATCGATCGGGAACCCTATCTTTCGTTTGTACAGGCAAAGGTGAAGAAAGCATCCAAAGCTAAGAAGCCGAAGAAACCCTCACGACAACCTGTTACACCGGCAAAGACCAAAGTGAAAGAGCAGGAAACGCAGTCTGCAAAGAAAGGCGCAACGGCTGTTGAGAAAAAAGCGCAACCAGCGGCCAAACCACCTAAAAAGGCTCAACCGAAAAGTCAGGCAACGAGTGTGAAACCGGAGGAGAAGACACCACCGGCCGCTCCAGAACGACAGAACTTCCTTGACCAGATCCGTGGACGGATTCTTGGCAGGAAGGTTCGGCCGGGAATGCCCGGACGCAAAGGGCGCTCAACTGCCCGGTCCGGAATTTAGAATCAATTGTTTTGTAGCTAAGCGTGAAAACGACTTGGATTAAAGAAAGTGAAATCGAGAGACACTGGTATGTGGTGGATGCGACCGACCAGGTGCTCGGCCGTCTTGCAACAAACATTGCAACGTTATTGATAGGCAAGGGTAAACCCTCCCGTGTTCCGAATATGGACTGCGGTGACTTTGTGATTGTTGTCAACGCAGGAAAGTATCGTGTTACCGGAAACAAACTATTGGACAAGGAGTACTTTCGGCACAGCAAGTACCCGACAAAACTGAAAAGGGAGATGCTTGGAAAGCTTGAACAGCGCAAGCCCGGCGAGGCAATTCGTCGTGCCGTTCGGAACATGCTACCGAAAACAAAACTCCGCGATTCGATGCTGAAACGGCTCATGATCTATACCGAAAGCCAGCATCCGCACGAAGCGCAAAAACCACAGCCGTACAACATAACATCTTAACCGGACAGATCTCGTGGCTATCTCGTCAAAAAGAAAATATTTCGAAGGAATTGGTTCAAGGAAACGTGCCAAGGCTCGTGTCCGTGTGTACGAAGGATCGGAGACGTCGGTTGTAAACGGCATTCCATTCGATGAATATTTTGGAGACAAGCCGCTTGTTATGCGGCAGGCAAAACGCCCGCTGGTAGCGTGTGGCGTTGTCGACAAGGTATTTTTCTCGGCACATGTCTCGGGTGGAGGAATCTCCGGCCAAGGCGACGCAATCCGGCTTGGACTTGCCAACGCACTGGTGCGCTATGACGAAGCATTCCGTCCGGTACTGAGCAAGGAGGACCTTTTGACCCGCGATCCCCGCGAAGTCGAGCGCAAGAAATACTTCCTCAAGAAAGCCCGCAAGCGTCCACAGTACTCGAAGCGGTAGCAAGATTGACAGTGCTTCGCTTAAGAGGGAACGTATAGCCCGAACTCTTCACCGTCGCCATGACCCGTTCTTTCGCTTCTTCCACAGATTTGTCCGGCAGGCCGACGATTTTGAAGCTCGGCAATCCGGGTGCGATGTGTGCCTCCACTTCCACGATGCGGCTCTCAAGCCCCACACATGTCGCCATCGGGATCTTGCTATACATTCCCACGATCACAGTATCTCGGATCGGCGTGAAGCTTTTCTGAAGAAAATGTTGGGATAATCTGATGTGGTATAATTGGCACGGATCAAGCACTTCAGACGATCGCCCGACCACTTGTAAGTGGTTGGGAGGAAAGTCCGGACTCCATGGTGTCCCGACAACACGGGATGAACGCCTGTGAAAGCAGGAGGGGAGTGATCTTTTGGAGAAAAGGGCAACAGAAAGCAAACCGCCACTGCAACCCATAGCCTGACCACTCGTGAGAGGTCAGGCTATGGGTTGAAGTGGTAAGGGTGAAAAGGTGGTGTAAGAGACCACCGGCCTGCCCAGTAATGAGCAGGTGCGTGGCAACCCCCGTTCGGAGCAAGGCAATAGACTGCCGCATCCTATGCCCCGCTTCGATTGAAGATCGAAGTGCGGTTGTGGATCGTCTGCCAGAGGCAGATAGAAGAGAGATGGTCGTCTCAAACAGAATTCGGCTTATGGAGTACTTGATCCCGTCTGACCACTCACTAGGCCGGAAGCGAAGTCAGAACATATGATTAATGTGTCAAGTATTTTTGATTACACTGAACAATTGTGAAATATCTCAGTGAGTGGTCAGACGGGATCCTCGCAAAAACTCCTCGCCGGACATTTTATTCTTTCCCGCCGGCTGGACGATCGTTGCGTTGAGGATCGTCTCAGCGTCTAATGTCGCGAACATCAGTTGTTTTTCACCCGCCACGATATCCCCCGGCTCTGCTTTGACCGATTTTCTTTCAAGATGCGCCTCGAAGATCTTGACCGTTGTCCCGTCCGGCAAAATGGTCCACGCGACTGGCCATGGCAACAATGCACGAACCATGCGGTCGATGTGTTCGGCGGATTCTGTTTTCCACGGAATTTGCGCTTTTTCTTTTGAAATATCGTGCATGTAGCAGTAAGTTGCGTGAGAATCGTCTTGCGGCACAGGCTGCAATTGTCCACTGACCCAACCGGGAAGTGATTTCATTAATAGTTCACAACCAACCGGGATCAGAATATCTTTTAATGAAGGCGTCGTTTCCCTTGGGCCGATCGGTACTTTCTCTTGAGAAAGAATCGGGCCGGTATCCATTGTTTCCTCCATGAGTTGAACGGTGACCCCAGTTTCCCGAAGTCCCTGCATAATTGCCATTTGGACGGGCACGGCACCGCGCAGTACCGGAAGCAGAGAGTAGTGTACATTCACGCATCCGCGTGAAAGTGATTCGAGGAATGACTTTCGCAGGAACTGTCCAAATGCGAGGGTGACTGCTACTGCCGGTTTGTAGTGGTCAAGAACCTCCTGATAGACCGGATCGTCTGCGGATTGTGGGGTGAACACGGGGATCCCGAGTTCCTGTGCTTTCATGTTGATATCACTTGGAGTGAGCACGGCTTTTCTGCCTGTCGGCTTGTCAGGCTGTGTGATGACAGCGTTGACGGCAAACTGCTTTGCGGCGGCAAGTGCGTCAAGCGTAGAAATTCCTTCCGCAGATGTCCCGATGAAAATTGTTGAAATTGCCTCCATTGCCGTATAATTCGTCAAAAGGTAACATATAATTGTATCACTATAAAACAAATTCAACCAACTTGCCGTCATGAAAACTTCATTATTTGACTACGCGCTTCCCCCGGACCGGATTGCCCAATTCCCGCCTGCCCGCCGAGGAACGACCCGGCTTCTGATGCACGATAGAGCAAGCGGACGGCATGCTCATATAAAATATGCCGACATCCCGGAGTTTGTTACCAAAGACGATGTTATAGTCCTCAACCGCACGAAGGTTGTCAAAGCACGAGTTCATTCCGTTAATCCGCGCAACGGTAAAAACGTTGAGGTGCTGTTTGTGGAATTGCATGCGAAAACAGCAAGGAAAGAGCAGTGGAAATGCCTGTTGGGACGAGCAAAAGATGTGGCAGAAGGGGACCGACTGATGATAGGCGATGACGAGATTCGAATAATCGGCAGAATCCCAAATGAGCGATATTTTTTGGTTGAAACATTGGATGGGTTCTCTCTCATGGATCGTGCCGGTGAAACGCCCCTGCCACCCTACATCAAGCGACCTGCGACAAAAGACGACATTGTTCGCTACAACACGGTCTTTGCCGAAAGTCCCCGCTCAGTTGCCGCTCCGACCGCAAGTCTGAATCTTACCAAGAAAATGCTGAGTGAAATTTCAAGTAAGGGTGCGACAATCGCCTACATAGATCTTGCTGTCGGGCTTGGGACGTTCTTGCCAGTCGTTTCCGAGAATATCGAGGATCATGTCATGCATTCGGAATGGATTCAGGTAGGTGAAGATGTGGTGAATGCGGTCAACTTCGCCAAAGGGCGGGTCTGGGCGTTTGGCACGACGGTGGTGCGGGCGCTGGAATCGGCGGCGGTTGGGCCGCAGAAACTTGCCACGTTCGAAGGGTACACGAATATGTTTATCTATCCGGGCTACGAGTTCAAAATTGTCGATGTGGTTGTGACGAATTTCCATATGCCGCGATCGACGCTTATCATGCTGGTCGCGGCGTTCATGGGAACGGATGCGGTCAAGAAGACCTACGCGGAGGCGTTGGAGAACGGATACCGGTTTCTCAGCTACGGCGATAGCATGATGGCGGGGGATTTTCCAGAGCTCTCACTACCCATCACGTGAGTGGTCACCCTTCACATGATTTGAGTAATTAGGTATTATGTCGGCGTATGAGAGGCGCAGTGGTGCACAGAATTCCGGGTGTACGCTCGTCCGTGCGAATGGCGGGAGTGCTCCCGTTCCGTGCGGCCATCGCCGCTGTCGTGTGTGTGTGTTTCATGAACTTTTCGCTATCAACGGTGCGTGCGTCCAGCGTTTCCTATTTGAGCCAGGGCCCGTCGGCTTCTGCCGTGTATGCACAGCAAATCCCTATCCAGGCACTTCAGATTGAGCAAAATCTTGAAATGGTGCCGTACTACGGTGTTCCGATAAGTGGTGACGTCCTGCAGGCGCAGGGCGGTCGCTCGCCGACCTCGGACATGTGCAACGGGTCGGACATGTCGAGCAACTCTTTTGTGTGCAGTGAGTTTTCGTCGGGTGACGACGTCGAGGATAGTGTGAGTGGGATCACCTTTAGAAAAAGTTGCGAGATTAATGTAATTTATGCAACCTATCCAGCGTTTTTTCATGGCGGGGATTTTGTTCCTCAAGAAGGCGACGGTAGAATAGACTTCTGGCGAGGAGAGTGGCCGAGTTTTTCCGATGTTAGTGGTCGCACGACTCCAGACGCAGACTACGTTGCGGGTGTCGGACTTGTTCCGGGAGATGAATACCACTG
>JAQVGB010000044.1 GCA_028696915.1 Candidatus Dojkabacteria bacterium
TCTTTTGCCGCGTAGAAGTTCTGATCTTCAAACCGGAAACCGACGCACCCACCTGCCGCTTGATCCCTGATACGAAACCCTTTTCTTTTGTTTTCTCCAGTAATGCCTTTGCCTTTTGAACAATCGGCACTGACGCGAGAGCAGGAATTTTTGACGAGACCGCAGTGACTATACCCGACGTCCTCCTCTGCTGATCCTTCTGGTCCCCCTGAAGCGCTTGTCCCATGATCGCCGGACCGGAAGGAGTAGTATACCCCTCTGCACCGCCATCTTTTATACCCCCGGGGGTATACGCACCATCCCCTTCAACTTCATCCGCACCCTCATATTCAGACAGCCCTCCGTTGTCGCTTTTTGTCTCCACATCAGTCAATTGGGCACCCTGACCTTCAACCGCATCATGCCCGTCCAGCACGGACGCATCCAGCCTGGTATCCTCGATCCCATACCCAACCGCCCAAATATACTGATTACCAACCATATTTTCAGAAAAAAGATCCAGCTCATGGCCCGCCTGCCTCCAATCGGACAGTTTTTCGTATCCGTCCTCTTCGTAGACCGCAAGGAACGATTCGAGAAGTTTCGGCGTCGACACAAGAGCGATATCCCCCTCCTCCATCGGAAAACTTCCGACAGATACTTCTTCACGGTAACTTTCACCACGGTACGAAGGGACCATGTCGGAAAGCGAGATTGCCTTTCCCCTTCGGAACAGGACCATTGACGGATTGCCCATAAATGCGACGTACGCGTTGCCTCCACAAAACGAAAACGCACACAGGTGGAGATCGACGCCCTGCTCCGATACGACCTCCTCGTTCTTTATCAATTCAATCAGCCGTTTCTGGGCAGATTTGACCGCACGACGCATCGACTGCGCCGGTACGGATTCCGAATAGTAATACTCTTCTTTGAAACTGTCCCACATAAATTTCGACGCCCGCTCTCCGGGGAAGTCTTCAGGACCGATCAACGATACAAGCAGACCGGCATCCCCCTTACTATCGCGCAGTGTTTCATCTGACGGCTCGTACCAGTACGAATACGTCACATTTCCACCTGTCCGGCCTGAGGGAGATAGCGTTTTGAACGAAATTGGCAGTCTTTCCATGGTCACGAGTGTAATTTTGTGTGCCGCAGAGGCCTAGAACAAGACCAAGAGGCTGACTACGACACAAACGATCAATACCGCAACAAAATGAATCTGCGCGAGCATCGACACAAGCCGCGACGCCTTTGTTCTCAGCGTATCGGCCAGTATCCGTATTCTAAACCCGAAAAGAAGTGAAAAGACGACATAGCCGAACATGAATACGAACAAGACCAGCCGGAGCGCGTTTTTTACAGTCAGCAGATCGATGATGTCAACCATTTTTTTGCTTCAGTTCCAATAAATCATTAATGGTGTCCTGGATATCACGCGGACGAGGAACATGCACAAACTCGAATTCTCTCTGCTCGGCCGCCGTCTGCACGTAGACGTTTCCGAAATCGAACACAACTGCCCACATTCCTACCGCCGCATGCGACACATCCTCAATTTTCTCAAGCTGGGCCTCGGAAACACGATGATTAAACAGCTGATCGAAGTCGATATCGACAATCCGCTGGTTTGTCACAATATTCACGTTGAAATACCATTTCAGGACACTTATGAGCGCAAACGAGGCCGTCAGCATGCCCCACAGGATCAGAAGGCCCAAACCAAACGCGGTATTTCCGGAAGAAATATCCGTATCCAGTGCACCAACGAGTGCATACAACAAAGGCGGCAGGATAATCATTCCGAAAAGGACCAGTAAAAGCGGAATAAACACTGCCGGATGCTGTCGAATAAGCAAAACGATGTTCTCATCCTGCTCCTGCCCGTCAAAGGACGTATCTTTGGGAAACGCGGCAAAGGCAGAAAACTGCCGCTTGTGCGAGGCATCTGAAATGCGCGCCAGATAACTTTTGAGCGACTGCGGTTTTTTAATATTGACCGACGATCTTTTTGGCATCCTACCCAGTAGCATACCAAACAAGCGGTGAAAGATAAAGGCTTTCGCGAAGGGTAAGGACTGAGGCCTGTCCTCCTTACCCTAAGTCTAACCCTTACTCTCAGCATTAGCCTATCGCACCACAATATCGTAGAGACTGCTCCATAGCGCCAGATGCCCGCGGGATCTAAGCTTGAATACACTGTTAAACCTCCTGCCGTCGACATCCCTCGATCCGCTCGGCGCAACAACCCGCACCGTTGCCGAATAGCCCTCACTGCTGTTAAGCACAACAATACCGGTGATACCATCGATCGGCACAATTCCCAGCGACGAAAGCTCCTCCCGCACCCGTCCGGCAGTCCAGCCGCCATAGGCCGGGGCGGAAAGGTACGGATTGTACGACTCCGGAAGTAGTGCGGCGTTAAGCAAATCCAGCATTTCCTCCTGTGTCAGCCACGGATGGACGTCCACTGCCGGATCGTACCACGCCTTGTAATACCACGGAGAGTTGCCGTAAGACGGGCCTTCATACGCCCTGCCCTCTCCATCCACATCGGCAATCCGCTTCAAAAACGAAGGATTATAACTCCATCCAACATCGAAATCGGTCGGAAGGCGCGTGTATCCTCCTGCGGTTGACGCATAATATGCTGAAATAACGACACCACCCGAAGTGAGCACCTGCCCGCGCGTCTCCGCGACAGCCTGATGCCACCGTGCGGCGGCCGGATCGAATGCCTTCGAATGGTTATATACCTGACAATCCTGTGTCATGCAGATCGAAAGCGCTCCGTTTTGTGTGAACGCTATTGCATACGACCGCGCAATGACCGCCTGGGCTTTCAGGGCTTCATATCCCCCGCTGTCCCCCCAGCTTGTGGGCATTTCCGCAATACCTTTCAGGTATTGGTCTTCAAACGACATACTTCCGTACCCCACAACGCTTATCTGGTCCATTGCCGGATAGCTTTCCACGAAATCCGCATTGTAATATGCCATGAGTATTTGCCGATAGTCCTGCCCTGCCTTTGCCCGACCGTATGCCCCGTACTGGCTCAACCCGACCCTGTGGGGATATCCAATAGAGACAACTGCAAACGCCTGTGAAAATGGAGGAAACGGTAGGCTTGTCGCGGAATCCTCGTACTCTCCGATAGAAGTCGATTCCTGTGTTGCCCGCATTTTTTCTGCGATCAGCGCCTCCTGTTCTGCCGTGATGTTGGCTATCTGCCCGGCAAGCGACTGCTGGCGCTGAGTTTCCTCGGCCGCCAGCCGCTCATACACCGCCTTTTCCGCTTCCAGGACCGCCATTTGACCGGAAAGTTCCTCCGCATTCGACTGAAGCGCTAAAATATCCGACGAGAGCACATTGTATTCAGCGGCGGCCTGTGCCTGCTGTGCGCTGTGTTCCTTCAACTGGCTGACCATGTGGGACAGGCCGAACCGGTGAAATCCCATCTGCCGGATAACCGCGCTCAATCCTTTGGAGGAAAAAATCAGGTCGACCAGACTGGTGCGAGACCGTTTGTACAGCGTGCGGGATGCACCGGTCAGATTGCTCTGAGTGGTCCTGACCAGCTCCTCCAGCTCTGCAACTTTTCTTTCTGCATCAAGCCTTTTCTGCTCGTTCTCTGCCAATTCCGCCCGCATCGCCTCAATATCGGTGCCGAGCGCCGTGAGCCGCTCGGATAGCGTCAGCCCTTCCTGCTGATACTGGAACTGCCGAGCCTCACTTTCTTCAAGCTCGCTTTTGCGCTTTTCCAGCTCATCGCCCTTTTGCTCTATCTGGTCGTCGATCGACGCCAAAACGACGTTGAAACGATCCAACGATTGGCCCGAGTGCAAAAGACACAGGACAAGTAGAATAAGAAGGACTTTTATCGTCCATCCACGAAGAACGTTCATACGAACCTATTATAGAGAGATGACCAAAGAAGCTCAAACGAATGATATACAGACCAGCATCCTCTGCTGGAGTCATTCAAGACTATGTACAGTCGATATTAAAACCCCTCAGCGATCCCGGCGTTAATCCAAGAAGGTCTTCCATCGTTCCCATGATCACCATCATGAGCGCAAGTATCACCATTCCGATAAATGCCCACAAGATCGTACTCGTTGACCGGCTGACCTTCTGTGAATCACCGGCAGACATGAACCACAACACGCCCCCATAGGTGAACATTCCGAACAAGGCGATTCCAATAAGTGGCCACATGCGGTCAAACACATTGGTAACCACCTCATCAAGCTGACAAAGTGGAGTCGCGGCGGCATAGGCACGCGAAATCAATCCATCCATACCGTCAGATCATTAGTTACGAAATTCGTCCGTTTCTCGGAATCTACCCAAGCACAACCGGAAGCGCTGAACCCGGATCAATTTCACCGGGTGTAACACCCAATTTGTCGAGAACAAAGTTGACGATCAGTCCTGCGATGATGACGATAACAAGACCTATAAGTGCATTCGCGATCCCCTTCTGCGCTTTTTCGGTTTTATTCGAATCACCCGCAGCGGTCATATAGGTGAAACCGTTATAGACAAGGAACACAACGGCAACAACTGCCGCAAGCACGATTGCCGTGTTCAGTCCGATCCGGATAATTTCGTCAAGATCGCTTCCGGCTCCCGGCGGCGGCGGCATCCACGGAGCGCTTGCATGCACGGTTGCTGGAAGAAGCATCAATCCCCCAACCATCAGCGAGAGATTGCTCAAAATCTGCTTCGCAATTTTCATTAATAAATTCGCTAAAGTAATATATCTTATAGTGTTCTGGTGATTACTATATCATAAAGGAACCGTATTGTTAATACCTTCTCCGCGCTGTTTACAGGGTCGGTATCGCAAGGACCGTGATCAGGTGCTCGACTCCCAGCAGTCGGGCGATAAAGTTAAAGAAGAGCCCGGACAGAACAACGACAACCAGGCCGATCAGCGCATTCGTCACCATGTCCTGTCCTTTTTTAACCTTGTTCGCGTCACCCGCGGATGCGATGATATTGTAGCCTCCGACAATGATAAATGCGACAGCCGCGACACCGGCAAACATAAAGGCGGTCGTGAACACCAACCTGATCAAGCTGACAAGATCACTGGTGTCCCGAGGAATACCGGGCATCGGTGAAATACCGGGACCGATCAGGTCCGGAGCCGCCGCAAGGATCTTTCCGAAAAACGCCACCCGTGAGCGTGCTCAAATTAAATCAAATCCCAGAATCCCGGCAACCGCCCGGGTCATGAAGTATGCAAAAATGATAATTCCAACACCAATAACCGCATTCAGCATGGTATCGACACCCTTACGGACCTTATCCGCATCCCCTGCGCTTGTCAGCCACAGAAAGCCACCATACAGAAAGAGACCGAACAGTGCAATTCCCACGATTCCATAAAAAATTGGGAGAATTGAATTCACAATGCCGGAAATACTCGTGACGCTCGACGGCCACGTAATCGTCGCGGCGTGAGCCTTCCCTACGATCGAGAACATTCTCTGTCGCTATCGTAAAAGTTATGTCCAGTCATTGAACTGCACACCGGTGATCTCCCCTAATCCGAGGATATCCCATCCAAGAAGCTGAAGGACAAAGAGCGCCAATGCAATGAGCGCCAGTCCCAGCAGTGCATTCGTGATCATCTCCCTCGCCGCCATAAGTTTGTCAGGATTGCCGGTGCTTGTCAACATATTTACCGATCCCGCCGTGATTAGTGCAATCGCGGCAACACCGCCGATTCCGATACCGATCCTTCCGAGTGTGGTCACAAAAGCACCCATATCCGCGGGAATACGACCAATTGCGGTGTTAACCTCGGTCGTGATCGCCGCCCGGGAGAGAAGTTGTACCGCTTCGATAGCCCACATACAAACAGCATAGCATCAGGAATTATCGCTGGCAATTGTAACAGAGAGTACGGGTGGATACTAGGGCACGAGCCATAATACATTGAGGCCTCCATCACACCTGCGCATAATCACAAATTCCCCTATAATCGCAAAATTTGCACAGCGGTCCCGGTTGAGGAAGGAACAGCATATCCTGTATCCGCGCCCATTTCTCGGTGACATCATCGATGACACGTTCTTTGACTTCCGCCGTTATATCGACATCCTTGGCTATCCCCGCCTCGACATACAGGAACTTCGCCGATTTCACGGGTTTTTTGAACATATCCCCAACCGCAAGCGCGTAGAGCTTCAACTGAACATCATCGTCGCCTTTTTCACCCTTCGCAGGCGCTTTGCCCGTTTTGTAATCGATGATCTCGAGCCCTCCGTCGATCTCGTCCACCCGGTCGACCGCACCATTCAAAAGTACCGGCCCCACCGCGACTTTGAACCGCCCCTCGAGCAATATCGGATTTTGCTGGTCCGAGTAAAACGTTCTGAAATACAGCTCCAACGCCTTTTTTCCGCTTTCGTACCGCTTGCGTTCCTGCTCCTCATTCTCATACCCGTCCGCCTGCCATTTGCGGTCATAGATAGCAAGCAGATCGGTCAGTTCCGGCGCAGTTTCAAATCCTTCAAACCCCTGTTTCGACCGCATCAGCATTTCGTAGAACTGACGCAGGGTATTGTGCATCGTCATGCCGAAGCTCCTGCTGGCCGATGCCGCTCCGGGGATTTTCAGCACGTATTTGAAATAGAACTGGTACGGACAGTTTGAGTACGAGGAGAGATGGCTGAAGCTCAGCTGGCGTTTGAGCCCTGATAAAAACGAGGCACCAATTTCGGGTGATATCTCGACGTCATCTGAGCGGAATACGGCTCTCGCAAGATCTTTCTTGCCCGATCGGGTATCCGTCGTTTCCCGCCCGACAACAGGTTCCGGCTCGACAACCAGTCCCGTTTCATAGAGAAAAACACTTTGCTTCTTTTTCCTGATACCCTGCGAGTAATAATCCGCCGAGGTCAGGTACAGAATGTCCTTCGCACGCGTCATGCCAACGTAACACAGCCTGCGCTCCTCCTGCAGATGGGGATCACCCTCGGGGAGATGCTCTTTAATAAGCCCCCCGGGGATCGGCAGGACCTCATGGCGGTTACGCGAGGGGAAGCGGTCGCTGACGAGATTGACCAGGAACACCACCGGAAACTCCCTTCCCTTCGCGCTGTGAATTGTCGAGATCGAAACACCGTCAAATTCAGCCACCTGGTCCATGTTCAACTGTGGGTTTTCTCCTATTTCAAGGGCATAATCAAGATACTGCATGTAGTGCACGACACGGTGGTCTTCGTTGTCACGCTCAAACCGTGCCAGTGTATCGAAATACGAGCTAACATTCTGCACCTGCCACTCACCATGACCTCCACCCTTAGAACCCCGCTCGTCCTGATCAAGCAGTGTATCGATATAGTCGGCTTTTTCAATAAAATCGTACATGATCGTCCCAACCGGCCGGTTGTCGGCAACCTGTCGGAACGCATGATCGAACATCTCAAGCAGTTCGTGCACCCACATCAGCGCCGCCTCCGACAATAACGATT
>JAQVGB010000045.1 GCA_028696915.1 Candidatus Dojkabacteria bacterium
CGATGAGGACAAGCGGCATATCGAAAATTCGATGCGGATTTTTGGTAACGGAGTTAGGGTGAAAGACTTTAGAACTGATGTTTTCTGGTGGGTTTTTGTCATGAAGTATCACGTGCGGAGATGGTAAAACCCGATACTTACTGCGGTCGATCTGCATGCGTTCCTGACGGTTTTTGCCGGTCTGCCGGATGTCTCCGGTACATGAAAGGATTGGGTATACCTGCGCTCCAGTTATTTGTGAGAGCCCTTTGGCCAGCAGTGCCGTGTGGCTGAATCCCCTGTGTGACAGGCGGCTTCTGGGGGAAGGGACAGGGACGAGGAACTTTTGGGGAGAGAGGAATGTCGGTTGGTGTGCTATTGGCGTTTGTGCCCTGTGCTCAGGGGATGAGAGAGCCTGAACGGCCAGTTCTGCGAGTGGTTTGATGAGTGCGTACCGGTACTGCTCTTTTATCGCACCCATCAACTTTTTTGCGAATGCATCGTACCTCCAGCAGATGACGGTGCGGCGGATGACCGCCTTTGAGCGGCAGGCAGGGTGGGTGTAGTACCCCGGTGAAAAGTTCCTGCAGATGAAACACTCTGGATTCGAAGCGATAAGCTGGGCACGGGAACATTCTTTGCAGATATGACTACCCGGCTGTCCACATCCGATGCAGAAAGGGGGAAAGAGCATATCCAAGAGTTTTGCTGGCCATTTTTTGTCTGGAATAATTGAGTGTATAGCGTTATTGTGATGGTCATTAGTGAAAAAGTACTGAAAATTTGGTAATATAGCCGTGATTTCCCGGAGGTCCGCCAGGAAAGACCAGAAAAGAGCGGAATGCGTGTGTAAGAGTCATGTCCGCTGAAAAGACACGGAGAAAAAAGACACGGAGACCAATGCACGAAAACGAAGAAAACGGTCCGAAGGGCAATCAAGATAGCAAACGGCTCACCCTCGATACTTCAATTAGATACCGTCCCGGTTGGTAAAGACACTCATTAACAAAGGTATCGACAAAGGAAAGACACTGCTTCAGGGAAGGCAGGAAAGCATTGCATCCGCCGCGTTTATCATGATGGTCCTTATCGCGGTTACGAAAGTGGTGGGATTGGCAAAGATCCACATTTTTGCGCGGATTTTCGGTGCGTCGACGGAGCTCGACATTTTCTGGGCGGCGTTTACGATCCCCGATATTATTTTCAATGTCATCGTTCTTGGGAGTGTTAACGCGGCGCTGATCCCGCTGTTCGCGGAGGCGTTGCGCTCGGGAACAAGCCCGCTTTCGAAGATTTTCTCCGATGTGACACGGGTTGTCGCGGTACTCTCGGTCCTGTTGGGTGTTATTGTATTTGTGTTTGCCCGTCCTTTTGCGGAAATGATAACGATGGGCGGTTTCGCTGGGTTTGATTCGGCTGATTTCGGGCCTGCTGAGACGGCACAGATGGCAGTTCTCATGCGAATTATGGTCATTTCTCCGATTGTGCTCGGTGTCAGCAGTGTGGTGACAGCGGCCTTGCAGGTGCACAAACGTTTTCTCGTCCCGGCGCTGGCACCGCTTTTTTACAACGTCGGTATCATCATCGGAGCGGTGGTGTTCGCGTCGTGGATGGGCCGGGGGGTTGTCGGGCTTGCGTGGGGAGTGGTGTTCGGGACGTTTCTGCACCTATTAGTACAACTCCCGCTCATGTCGTCATTGGATTTGAACATTTCGATATTTGACCGGATCAATGTGCGGTCAATTTTCAAGGTCGGACGCCTCGCGCTTCCGAGGGTGTTCAGTCTGGTGGGGGAGCAGATCAGTATTCTGGTCAACACGTTTATTGCAATCGGTCTGGGAAGCGGAGCGCTGAGTGCGTTCCGGTTCGCATCGAGCATCTATCTTCTGCCGGTCCAGCTTTTAGGCTCGACGATCGCGCAGGCTGCCTTGCCGACGCTTTCGATCGAGTATCAGGAGAGCGAGCAGTTGACGCTTCTGGACAAAGGAAAGACGAAACGGGACCTTCGCCCGTTCACTGCCGTTTTCTCAAAAACCCTCCAACAGCTCCTGTTTCTAATGCTTCCGGCGTTTGTTTTTTTTGTGGTGCTCCGTCTGCCGATCGTTCGTCTGGTGTTGGGAGCAGGGGCGTTTGACTGGACGGATACGGTCATGACGGCCTGGGCACTAGCGCTGTTCGGACTTGCGATGTTGATGCACGGTGTGGTCGCGCTGGTTGTGCGGGCATTTTTTGCGATGCAGGACACGGTTGTGCCGGTGATCGTGTCGCTGGTCAGCCTGATCGTGAACATTCTCGGATCGATTTTCCTGACGAACTTTTTCAGCCATTATTACGACTGGCGACCGCTGGTCGAATCAATTATCGCGCGTACTGCTCCGGTGCCCGCAGAATTTCTAGCGACACTTGCGACCTGGATCACCACGCGCAACTCGTCCCCGGCGGCGGTCGGAGGACTTGCGCTGAGCGCGGGGCTTGCGCTCATGGTGGAGGCAGTCCTTCTGCTTTTTGTTCTCAATAAGCGGATCAGGGTTATTTCATGGAAATTATTCTGGCAGCCGGTCTTGAAGAAGCTTTTTGTATCGTGGGTGATGTTTATGGTCATGTACTCGATGTACAAGTTCTGGAACTTCAAGCTCGACACGAGCACGGTTGTGTCGATTATTTCGCTGTTCACGGTTGTCGGCGGTGTGGGCCTTGCGACGTATATCGCGGGCAGTTTGATTGTCGATGTTTCTGAAGTGACGTTTTTTGTACAGGTGGTGCAGAAAGGGCTGAGGCGCATCCGTTCGGTCCTGGGTGGAGGCGGCCGTTTCGAGATTCATGCGCTTCCGTCGGAGGCCCCGGAGGAGTAACCGGTGGTATGGCCGGGTGGAGTCAATCCGGCATCGTCCAATGTTGACCTGCCCGATTAATGATCTGAGTAACAAAAATAATGGCAGGATCGGCGCGACGAATAAGCAAGAAGACCGGAGTGATCAGGCGGATCCTCCGCGGCTGTTTTGTGGGTGTTGCCGGGGTTATCTTTATAGCCGTGCTCGGTGCGTTGATTTCCATCGTCATCTTTGTGGTCAGGTATGAGGTTTGGCTGGGTGGCGCGCGTGAGGAAATCGCTCCGATCATCGAAGGGCGGTCGGAGGACCGGACGGCAGTGCAGGCGAGTATTCAGCAGAAATTAAAGAAGTTCCAGCAAAGCACGGTGCAAAAGGAAGTATTGCGCATGGATTGTGAGGAAGCCGAAGTCTACATTGAAGATGTTGCATTGGAAAATTGGGGCATGACGAGTGATTCAGTCGGGCTGACCTGTAGTGACCGGCGTCTCGATCTCTATTTCAAGCTGTGGGACCTGTGGTGGACGAAGGTGCGGTTGTGGCAGAGGGCGGAGGGAGCACTCGATATTGCGGTGTATGACGTGACCGTGGGGCCGTTTTCGGCAGCAGGGGTGACCATGGGGTCGTTGAGCAGTGCGATGTCGGAAGGCGTGAAGGATGCGATATCACTGGTGTCCGGCGGAAACTATTCCGGGAGAACGATTGATGAGCTGTATATCTCTGATGATGGATTGCGTCTTATCGGGGTACTGCCGGAGTGACCACTACTCGCACTGTTCACCGTCGGGGCCGGCAAGAAAGTGATAAGTTGTCATTGGACGTATTCTTTGTTTCAGATATGATTGAGTTGCGAGTAGTGGTCACTCCGGGCTATTGACAGTGCAATTGACCATCCATATAATCCACGACTAGCACTTGAGTAATTCGAATGCTAACCGTTTGTTAAATTCTCATCAAAAATTTCATGGCAGGATTAAAGATCAAGCCGCTGGGCGGCCGTGTGCTGGTGAAACCGCTCGAAGAAGAGGAGGTCACCGGATCGGGACTTATCATTCCGCAGACCGCTGATAAGGAGAAACCTCAGCAAGGGGAGATCGTCGCACTTGGTACCGGAAAGATGCTGGAGGACGGCACCATTGCGAAATTCAACGTGAAAGTTGGCGATAAGGTCGTTTTTAAGAAGTATTCTCCTGATGAAGTCGAAGTCGACGGAGTCGAGTATCTCGTTGTCGACGAGGACGATATTCTTGCTGTCATCTCATAATTTTTTACTATTTTATCTAATGGCAAAACGTATTGTGTATGGCGAGGAGGCACGGCGCGCACTGAAGGCTGGTGTCGACAGTCTCGCAAATGCAGTCAAAGTCACACTCGGCCCCAAAGGCCGGAATGTGGCAATTGGAAAGTCGTACGGCGGACCCGCTGTTTCCAAAGACGGAGTAACCGTTGCGAAGGAAATTGATCTGAAAGAACCGGTGCACAATATCGGTGCTCAGATGATCAAGGAAGCCGCAGTCAAGACAGGGGATCTTGCTGGTGACGGCACGACAACCGCGACTGTGCTTGCTCAGGCAATTGTCACGGAAGGCCTTAAGAATGTCGCCGCAGGCGCGAACCCGATGATCCTTAAACGGGGCATTGATAAAGGTGTTGAGGCAGTGGTCGAGAAGATCAAGAAGAGCGCAAAGAAAATCTCTACGAAAGAAGAAATCAGTCAGGTAGCTACTATATCCGCGAATGGTGACAAGGAGATCGGCGGTTTGATCTCGGAGGTTATTGATAAAGTCGGCAGGGACGGTGTTGTGACGATCGAAGAATCACGCGGATTCTCGACCGACGTGGAGTATGTGGAGGGAATGCAATTCGACCGCGGGTACGTCAGCGCGTATTTCATTACGGATGCTGAGAAACTTGAAGCGGTGATGGAAGATACGTATATCCTTATTACTGACAAGAAATTGAGCTCCGTGCAGGATATTCAGGCGATTGCAGAAAAAATTCTGCAGGCGAGCAAGAAGCCGCTTGTGATCATTGCCGAAGATGTCGATGGACAGGCGATGGCAACGCTTGTGGTCAACAAGCTCCGCGGCGTGCTTAATGTCGTTGCGGTGAAGGCCCCGGGATTTGGGGACAAGCGCAAGGAAATGCTTGAAGATATTGCGGTCCTGACTGGCGGTGTGGTCATTTCCGAGGAAGTCGGACGTACACTTGAGTCGGTTGAGCTTAACGATCTTGGTCATGCGGCAAAAGTGATTGTCGGTAAGGAGAACACAACGATTGTCGACGGATCCGGAGAGAAGTCAGCGATCGACAAGCGTGTTGAGATGATTAAATCGCAAATTGATACGACGACCTCAGACTATGACAAGGAGAAACTGCAGGAACGTCTGGCGAAGCTTGCCGGCGGCGTTGCCGTTATCCGTGTCGGTGCGGCGTCCGAGGTAGAGCTCAACGAGAAGAAAGATCGGTTCGATGATGCACTCAACGCGACCCGAGCGGCACTTGAAGAAGGTGTTGTCGCAGGTGGCGGGGTGGCGCTGTTCGATGCCCGTGAGGAGCTGGATGCGCTCAAGGTCGATGGAGATGAATCGACCGGTGTTGCGATCCTTCGACGGTCGCTGGAGGAGCCGATCCGCCAGATCGCCGAAAACGCAGGCAAAGACGGCGCGGTGATCGTGTCTCAGAGCGGTAAGGGGAAAGGGTTCGATGCCCGCAAAGAGGAGTACGTGGATATGATCGAAACGGGTCTGACCGATCCGGCGAAGGTGACGCGGCTTGCATTACAGCACGGTGCTTCCGTTGCGACAATGCTGTTGACGACCGAAGCGGTAGTAGTCGATGAGCCGGAGCCTGAGAAACCGGAACCCGCTCCAGGAATGGGCGGCATGGACGCAGGTCTGTAACCTGTCTACAAGGGTAGGTAAATACGTGCGAGAATACGGAGACCGTTCCCGCGGTCTCCGTTTGTAATCCATGGGCTACACCCATTTGTGCTAGAATTCACCCGTGAAGGCTCAAACCGTCAAGGAGTCGCAGAGGACCCGCGTCGAGCCAGTCTCTGTGCTTCCCGACATTTCGTACAGCTACGACTTTCTCAATTCTGCGCAGAGGAAAGCGGTTATGCACCGCGGGGGGCCGCTTCTGATCATCGCGGGGGCGGGGACCGGTAAGACCAGTGTTATCACGAACCGGATTTTGTGGCTGATCCAGCAGGGACTGGCGCGTCCGGAGCAAATTCTCGCGCTCACGTTCACCAATAAGGCGGCCCAGGAGATGGAGGAGCGGGTGGATGTGATCATGCCCTATGGCTATACCGAGATGTGGATTTCGACGTTCCATGCCTTCTGTGATCAGGTGCTCAAGCAGGATGCAATTCACATCGGGCTGGATCCCGGGTTTATTCTCATGGCACTGGCTCAGGAGTATGTGTTTTTCAGAAGTCATCTTTTCGAAATGAGCCTCGACCGGTTCCGGCCGCATGGCAATCCGACGAAGTTTATCGGTGAGATACTGAGGCATTTTTCGCGGCTGGGGGACGAGGATATCGCTCCAGACGAGTATCTTGAATATGTCAAGAAGAATACCGACCTGAGCGACGAACAACGTGCTGACTTTCTGGAGCTTGCGACGGTGTACGGGCAGTACAGCCGGATGAAGGAGCAGGAGTCGCGGTTTGGGTTCTACGATCTGGTGCCGCAGGTCCTCAGGCTGTTCCGGCGTCGCCCCTTGGTGCTGAAACGCTGGCAGGAGAAGTTCAAATATGTGCTTGTGGACGAATTTCAGGACACAAACTATGCCCAAAACGAGCTGGTGGAGATGCTTGTGGGAGAAGGAGGCAGGATCACCGTTGTGGGGGACGATGACCAGTCGATCTATAAGTTCCGGGGCGCGGCAATTTCAAATATTCTCGATTTCAAAAAGACGTACCCGAAGTACTCGAGTGTCGTGCTGACGCAGAATTACCGAAGCCATACGGGTATTCTTGATACCGCGTACCGTTTGATCAAAAACAACGATCCATACCGGCTTGAGGTGACGGAGAAGGTGGACAAACGGCTGGTGAGTGTGCGGGATGGGGATATTCCTCCATCGACTTACAAGAAGAAAGCGGGAACGAGTTCCCAGCAAGAGGAGCTTCCGCTGAGTTCTATGGAAACGGGTGTGTCGAATGGTCAACCCAGCACATCCGAAGATCGGACACCCGGTATTCCTGCCGATAAGACCGTCCGCAGAATTCATGAACGTACCGATGTTGCGGAGGCGGAGGCGGTGGCGAAAGAAATTGAGCGATTGGTTTCAAAAGAAGGCTATTGTTACCGTGATATCGCGCTTCTTGTCCGGGCGCATGATCACAGTGAGGAATTTATGCAGTCGTTTCGCTACCACGGGATTCCGTTTTCACTGCTGGGGCCAAAGGGGCTCTACAGTCGGCCGGAAATTAAGAATCTGATAGCGTTTTTGAGAATTTTGACTGACTATTGTGACGATGCCTCCCTGTACCGGGTGCTCATGATCAAAAAAATTCTGACGCCACGTGAATTTATCGACCTTCAGCATCTTGCACGGAAGAGGCGGATATCGATGTTCGAGTTGTGTGAGGAGCTGACTGGAGTCAAACCGGGGGTTA
>JAQVGB010000046.1 GCA_028696915.1 Candidatus Dojkabacteria bacterium
TCGATGCGGCCTTTCATGCCGCTGAGGTTTGCTATCTGAATCGCAAGTCCTGCCCGGGCATTAAGCTCGAACACGATGGCGCCTTTATTGCGGTCGAGGGCAATATCTGATCCGAGGTAGCCCAGCCCGCTGGCTTCCTGACAGCGGATTGCCATGCGGAGAATATCTTTCCACTGTGGGATCTGGATGCCGCGCAACGGCAGTTTCTTTTCGTCCGGAGTCGTTTCGATGATATTGTAGGTGTCCGAGATGAGAGATGTGCCTTTCCGCTGGATGGCGATTGTGGTGATGCCCGAGGCGATATCGATCCCGACGCCGATCCCGCCGGCATGCAGGTTTGCTTTTCCGTCCGATTCGGCGGTCGGAAGCCGGAGTTCGGCCATGATGGGCACTTTATTGAATACGATAACCCGGATATCGGGAATACCTTTGAACGCGTAGGGCTTCAGGACCGGGTGGTTGACGATCCGTTCTTCGATGATCGCCGTGTCCTTGCGGTTTCCCATAGAGAACTGACCGTCGAGGATCTGGCTGATGTGGTTTCGGATCTCTCTCCATGTCATGGTCTTGCCGTTTGGCATGATCCACTCCAGCGCGTTTTTCTTTTTTCCATAAAAAATGATAATCCCACTGCCACCGGTGCCGATGTTTGGCTTCAGTGCGAAACTTTTCGGAAGTTCTTCCCACTTGACCGTGCTGAGCTGTTTGGTATTCCGGATAACTTTGAAAATCTCGGCGGTAGGAATGCCGTGACGCATGAGCACCTTTTTGGTGAGGATCTTGTCGTCGGCGATCTCCTTGGCGCGGCGCGAGTTGAACGGCCGGATGTAGACGGCGTTCCTGTAGTTGACACCAAGGACTTCTTTACTTTTTTGCAGGGCTGTCAGGAGTGTCGCCATGCTGAATGACTTGGATAAATCGGATAAATTCTGTCCAGCGCAGACCCGAGTACTGGCCGACCAGAATATTCACAAGAATCAAAAGCGGAACGATCCAGAGATGGGTGGTAAAAAATTCCCTGGTCACGTCCCAACGCATCAACCCCCATCCGAGAAGCGAAAGCAGGAGCGTTTCTCCTGTCAGCTGAAGGGCTGTCGTGAAGTCTTTTTTAACGTACGTGGACATAAACCGGTCGGTGATGGAGATGATCATTGCAAGCGGCAGGACCGGAAGGGCAAGAAAATTAAAATAGGGACTGGACGAGGGCACGTACGACATCGTGATCATGAAGGCGGCGAGGAAGATGGTGATACAGGTATAGACGATGGCAAGCCGTGAGAGATAGTGTAATCTACGCCGTTTGAGTAAATGTCTCACAATCCAGGAGCAGATTACGATAAGCAGGGTGACGGTGAATCCCTGGATGAACCCCATGTAGTAGTAGGCAAAGGCAAGCACCATCGATGCGTAAATACCGAAGGTTTTAATCCCCGTTATGTAGCGTGAAATGGTTGTAAGCGTGACAAGGAGGGGAATGAACGTCAGTACGAGCAGTATGTCTTTCGACATGCCTCTTTCGAGAAGCCACAGCGATATATCGGGCATGAGGAAAAAGGGCTAATGTTAGCTGAAAAATTCGTAAGAAACGGAGTACTGATGAATTATACAATAAAAAAGGAGGCGTAAGCCATATGTCTTGAATTGTTCGCCCCGGAGGTCCTGGTGGCAGTGATTGGACCAACAAAAAGGGACATCCGCACGAATAATGCACGAATGTCCCTTTTTTGCTTTCTACCTGGAACTATTGAAGTTCTACCGTCGCGCCGGCTTCTTCGAGCTTCTGCTTCATTGCCTCGGCGTCTTCCTTCTTGACGTTCTCTTTGACCATCTTGGGGGCGCCTTCGACGAGGTCCTTCGCTTCCTTAAGGCCAAGCTCGGTAATCTCGCGGACGACCTTGATCACGTTGATCTTCTGGTCACCGGACGCGGTGAGCATGACGTTGAAAGCCGTTTTTTCCTCACCGGCATCTGCGGCAGTAGCCGCGGCGGCAACAGCGGCAACCGGAGCGGCTGCGCTGACACCGAACTTCTCCTCGAGTGCCTTGACGAGCTCGGAGAGTTCCAGGACTGTCATTTTCTCAACGACGTCCATGACTTTCTGAGCATCCGCCGAAAGCTTCACGGGAGCTTCCTGTTTGGCTTCTGCGGTTTTTGTCTCTTCTTCTGCCATGACTAAAAAATAATAAATTTATTACTGGTGCATGAATGCATGCTGATGAACAACCATCTGAGCCGTCATGCGGCGGTTTTCTTGATTCCAACTTCTGAAAGAGCACGCACGAAATCGCGGGTCGTCCCGCTGAGCACCTGTGCAAATCCCGACAGTGGTGCGTTCAGGGTACCGACAAGCCGGGCAAGCAGTTCTTCGCGGGGTGGAATGTCCGCGTATGCGGAAACCTGAGATGCATCGACGACTTCACCCACGAGAACTCCGAACCTGACCGGCATGACCTGAAATTCCTTTTGGACAGCCTTGAGTGCCTTTGCTGCCGCAGTCGGGTCAGCTCCGCTGACAACCAATCCGGTCGCCTCGGTCAGTTCTTGAACCTTCATCGGCTGTTTTGTCTCTTCCGCCGCAATTTTGAACAGGCGGTTCTTGATGACGTGAAATTCGCCGCCGGTCTCCTTGAGCTGGTTTTTCAGTGTGTTAATGTGCGACATCGCTGCCTTTCCGATATCCACTAGAATGTAGTCGGAATGCTGGGACAACAGCCCGCTGTAGCGGTCAATAAGTGCTTTCTTCTCGTTTCGTGTTTTTGCCATGCGCGGTGGGCTTAGTTTATTTTTCTGTGCGTTGATTGGTTTCTGAATGATACTGGTAAGGAACAACGTGTTCCATTGCCTCGGCAGGTATTTCTGCTGTCTTCGGCTGAAAGGGGATAATAGAGGAAAAGTAACGTGGTGTCAATGGAAAAGGGTCGGCAAAATCGACGGGATGTACCTATGGGTTGCTGCGACAAAAATCTATAGGTTGCGCGTCCGCCGTGTTATGGGTTGTGTCGACGAATAGATGTGATGGCAATTTGATTTTTTCGCGTTCGGACTTTAGAATGTCTGAAATTAGTTCGTAAGAAGATTCGTATGCCAAGTGTTTCTGGGGGGTGTGGAGCTGGTTTTCCTTCAGCTGACGGAGGGAACAGTGGTGGAGGCAGTAGGGGTGTGGGCGACAATGAGCAAACTTCTCATAGTTACTGTTTCGATGGCCGTCAATGTGCAGAATGTGCTCATGGTCTTGATCTACGTCAGTGGTCTGCCTTGGGATCTCCATACCCGCGTATTAGTATAGATGAGGCTCTCCGGATGCCTGCGTTGAATGCTGAGTCAGGCAGATCGCTGACTTGGAATATTTATTGTTTGCCGCCAGGTCAGGGAAACGCGGTCATATTAAACCTCATTGCACGCTATGTCGCTTGGGGATATCGGTCCGAGTCGGTAAGGATGCTTGAAATGATCTCTAGTCCTTCAAGTCTTCGTGTTGTGACGGCAAGCGAACAGTTGCACGGTGAACCGGATCAAGGGGTGATGGATGTTGATATCAGTGCTCCTTCGACATCTGACACCTTGCGTTCTCGGGTTGCGGGGGAGATATTTCGGGTATTCTGCGGAGCGGCGGATAGGGGATCTTACGTTGACGTTCGAGCTCTTGCATTCGAACGTGCGGCTACATTTCTTTGCTATGTTGCATCTTTTGAGCCCGCTATTATTGGGCTTGACTTGAACGCTATGAGGGACCAATTGTCGAAACTCCATACGCAGATGCATTCCCAAATGACGTACGGGCTTCAATGGGAGAGGAACGGACGACGGGATGAAATAGAAGAATCTCTGAGCAAAATGAGCAGAATCCTTTCTGATGTTCGAAAGGCGCTACCTGATACGGATCGAAGAAGGACTGGCCTTGGTAATAGAGGAAAATGATCCAGTTAGGGTGTTATGCCTTCCTCCGGGACACCGATGAATGTGCTCTTACGCTTTCTCCTCAATCTGCGAGAGATCGACGGTCACGCCGGCTCCCATCGTCGCCGAAAGCGTAACGGACTTTGTCAGTGAGGGAATTGGCTTGCCGACCACCGAGGAAACTTCGTTTAAAACGGCTTTGATATTCTCCTCGATATCCTTGTCAGCCGTGTCGACAGTCCCGACGACGACGTGAACGACACCGGTTGTGTCGCTGGCGAACTTCGTTTTTCCTTTTTTGAACTCGGCGATGCTCTTTTTGATATCGGTCGTGAGCGTTCCGGTCTTGGGGTTCGGCATCAATCCACGCGGTCCCAACTGCTTTCCGAGAACGGCAATTTTCCCCATGACATCAGGGGTTGCAAGCGCCACATCGAAATCCATCCAACCGCCCTGGATCTTTTTTATGAGATCATCCAAGCCGGCTTCAACGGCTCCCGCAGTTTTCGCTTCTTCCGCTTTATCTTGCTCACAGAAAACAATGATCCTCGACTCTTTTGATTCAGTCGGGTGGGGAAGAGAAACGGATCCTTTAAGGGATTTCGGGTCCTTATCCTTGGGGAGGACCATTGCGTAATGCAGCTCGATACTTGCCGGAAACTTCGAATACGAAAGGCCTTTCGCTTTTGTGATCGCTTCGGATAACGGGTACGGCTTGTTTTCGAAGTTTCTCATCGCCGCTCTGTACTTTTTGCCTCGTCCTGCCATGAGAGAAAGATGCTATGTTATATGAAATGGTTACTCTGCCGGTGCTGAGTTCTCCTGAGAGTCTGGACCTTTTTCCTGATCTTTGTCCTTCGCGGCATTTTCAGCCGGTGTCTGCTTCTTTGCCTGACCGGCCCACTCGACACCCATCTGCCGCGCGGTGCCCCGGATAATTTTCTTGGCCTTCTCAATGTCGTCAGTGGTCAGGTCCGGCAGTTTCGTTTCCGCGATGCGGGTAAGCTGTTCTTCGCTGAGCCTGCCGACTTTCTCAAGGTTCGGCTTTCCCGATCCACGTTTGAGTTTCAGTTCCCGCCGGATAAGCTCGCTGACGGGAGGTGTTTTTGTAATGAAATCAAAGCTCCGGTCCTCGTAGACCGTCAGGACGACTGGAGTGATGACGCCGTGACCTTCCTTTGTCCGTTCGTTGAATTGATCGCAGAATCCCTTGATATCGATCGCGTGCTGGCTCAGTGCCGGCCCGATCGGCGGCGCAGGGGTTGCCTGGCCCGCGGGGATTTGAAGTTTGACGATCGATTTGATTTCTTTTTTTGCCATACCGGTTTCAAACGGAACTTATGTTGTCGTTAGAGTTTCTTGACCTGTGCGAAGGTAAGTTCGACAGGGGTCTCGCGTCCGAAGATCGACACGAGCACTTTGACTTTTCCTTTGGTGACGTCAATTTCACTCACGCTCCCGATAAAGTCTACAAACGGGCCCTCGGTTACCTTGACGGCGTCTCCCACATTGAATGTCGACTGGAAGGCCGGCTGTTCGATTTCCATATAGCGCATGATCGCCTGGACCTCTTCCTCCGGAAGCGGCCGCGGGTATTTGCCTGTGCGCACAAATCCCGAAACGCCTTCGATGTTGTTGATCAATTCCCACGTATCCTTGTCAAACACCATTTTCAAAAGGACATATCCTGGATAGAACCGTTCCTCGGTGACTTTCTGCTTGCCGTCCTTGACGGTGATCTTCTTCTGGACCGGGACCAGTACTTCGGTAATACGGGTCTCGAGCTTGGACGCTTTGACGCGTTGGTTGATCGCGTCAGCGACTTTTTGCTCGTGACCGGACTGGGTACTGATGACGTACCATTTTGCATCTTCTTTAACTTTTGGTGTGTCTTCTGTGACGACGGGCATGGATTATTTAATAACAAATCGTGACCTTAGCTCGAAAAAGACTCCATCAAGGCCAATAATGATGAGCGTGATTATACCAGATACAAGAATAACGAAAAGAGTGAGGTTTATGACGGTCCTCAGGGACGGCCAACGCACCTGCCGGTACTCGCCGATGAACGTGTGTATGCTGTTTTTCACCTTTTCGAGCATCTTCATACGTATAATTAATCAACTAGTTTTCCTGCAGGCCCGCCAGGAATCGAACCTGGAACCGCGGTTTTGGAGACCGCCGTTTTGCCAATTAAACTACGGGCCCTCCCCGCGTCGGAGACCGTTGTTTTATTGATAAAAAGATGGGCCCCACCGCTGACAATCGTCACCGCCAAGGATCCTACTTCAACTTCGTCTCCTCGTGCTGTGTATGGGCTGTACAGACCGGACAATATTTCTTTGAAGAAAGCTTGTCCTGCAGTTTCTTATTCTTATATGTCGTATAGTTCTTATTTTTGCAGACCTGACAGCGCAGTGCAACAATAAGCCGTGTATCATTTTTTGCCATGGGAGAAATCCCTGATATTATCCGATTGCTCTGTGATCGCGTGAATTATAAGGAGTTTGGCGGGTGCGGTCAAATGAGATGTGTCCGCGGGCTCGTTCGGTTGTCCTGGTGCGCAACAAGCGGACTGTCGATTCGTTACTCGTACTCGAAGATACGCAGTTCGTGCATGGCGCGGGTGCAGGATGTGTAAAAGCTTTTTATCTCTTGCATGGAATTGCCCGGATCTTCGTTTGGATAGTTCACATACACGACCGCATCGAACTCCAGGCCTTTGAGCAGTTTGATATGGCTGATCAGTATGCCGCCTTCGTAGGTGTCTTCGGTGCTGACGACGGCGGTCATGTCCGGATACTGCCGGTCCAGCTGGGCCGAAAAGAGAGGGAGGAACTGTTCCGGTACGATAACGGCGATGTTGTGGTAGCCGCTTTCTTTCATATTCCCGATAACCTGTCCCATATGCATAAGCATCTCGTCGATGTCGTATTCGTGATGAACGTGCGGCTCTATGCCTCTCCTGAGGACCGGCAGTGGAAGGAGGTTTGAAGGGACGTGCCACCGTCGCATCCGGGAGTTCACAAACTCGATGATCTCCTTTGTCGTCCGGTAGCTGGTCCGGATATTGAAAAAGCGCGTGTCCTTTTGAGGAAATATGGTCCCGATCATGTCATCCCAGTTAGAAACCCCGTCAGGATTGATGATGCCTTGCATGAGATCTCCGACGATCATCATCCGGCCGCTTTCCGTGTATTTCCTGAGAATAAACAGCTGGGCGGGGCTGCAATCCTGCGCTTCATCGACGACGAGATACTGGATTTTTTCATGCGGAAGTGGCGGCTTAAGCAGGTATTTCAAGTAGAGTAGGGCAGGCAGGTCGCTTGTCGAGAG
>JAQVGB010000047.1 GCA_028696915.1 Candidatus Dojkabacteria bacterium
CATATCAGCGCAGTCAGATTGTGGAACAGGCTCAGGATGAGGTCGAGTCACTGCGACTTCGTAACCTTGAATTACAGGAACAGCTTGACTACGTTACCGGGGATTCGTATGTCGAAAAAGAGGCGCGTGACCGTCTATTATACACGCGTGATGACGAGGTACTGATTGTGCTTCCTGAAAGATCCGGTGAAACGGATGACGAAAGAGAAGAAAAAACGGAAACCGGGAACGTTGACGCTGATTTACAGGGTTGGGCGCGGTGGCTCGATGTCCTGCGAAATGGGGTATAAGCGGAGATATTAACGGTTGTATGTTTTTCAAAAATGGCTCGGAATCTTGAAAATATGTGTGATTTGGGGTACACTCCCTATGCTCGTGTCTGAACCGAATGAGTGTACGTTTCGTCGCGGGGTGGAGCAGTGGCAGCTCGTCAGGCTCATAACCTGAAGGTCGTCCGTTCGAATCGGACCCCCGCAACCATCGCATTCAGTCGGTACTGTACGAATCTCGGTATGATGTCAAGATTCTTCAATCGCTCATGTCGGCAGTCTTATTCTCCGTTTATTCAATTTTGATAATGCTTCTGTTATTATACGGGTGACTTTTGGTCGCGTCGCTCAATCGGTTAGAGCATGGGATTCATAATCCCGCGTCGAGGTGGTGTAGCTCAGTTGGCTAGAGCATGGGATTCATAAACCCAAGGTCGAGAGTTCGATTCTCTCCACCACCAAATACCGTGGGACGGTGGTTTCCGCCAGAGGCGGACAGGCGATTCCACCCATTACCAATGAAGCGGGATGCAGTGGTTTGAATCCACACGCCACCACGGCACGATGCATACTCAATTGAATTGATTGGATCACAAAATGAAACACAACTCATTGCCGGAAGATAACAGAAGTAGAAATCAAACCCGGAACCATCCGGATTCTTCATCTACAGGAAACGGAGGAGAAAAGAAACGCAAAGTAGTCGTTATCCAGAGAATCCCCCGAAAGGGATCGGGTATTGGCGGCGCTATCGCCTCCGCACTGCTTGTCGTGTTGATGTTGTATTTCGGCTACCTCTATATGCGATCTGCAAGCACTCCCGAGGTGGAAGTGAGCATGTCCGAGATTGTCACTCAGATCGAAGACGAGAATGTGGACGAGCTTATTGTACGTGAAAACCGTCTGATTGCTGACTTGAAAGAGGAAGTCGACGATAACGAAATTGTCTACGCATACACTCAGGGAAATACTGATGTCTTCACCTTCCTGCAGGGCGAGGGAATTACTTTGTCCGAAAGCGGGATCGATGTTTCGGTGGAACCGGTGACCCGGGTGAACTGGGTCGATGTCCTGTCGCTTGTGTTTATGCTCCTTCTCGCCGGCGGCGTGTTCATGTTTGTCCGGAATATGCAAACGTCGGGAGGTAAACTGCTTGATTTTGGACAGAGCCGCGCGCGGCTGTTGTTCGGAAAACGGTCGGATGTTGGATTTGACGATGTTGCGGGCATTAAGGAGTCGAAGGAGGAGCTCAAAGAAATTGTCATGTTCCTGAAGAACCCGAGACGATTTACCCGGCTTGGGGCGCGGATCCCGAAAGGGGTGCTTCTTGTTGGGCCTCCGGGTTCGGGAAAGACATTGCTCGCCCGTGCAGTCGCGGGAGAGGCCGGTGTGCCGTTCTTCCATACGTCGGGCTCTGAATTCGAGGAAATGCTGGTTGGTGCGGGTGCATCGCGAGTGCGCGATCTGTTCAAAAAAGCGAGAAAAGCCGCGCCCTGTATTATATTTATCGACGAGATTGACGCGGTCGCAAAGAAACGGGGCACGACGCTTCATAGCGGGAATACTGAACAGACACTCAATCAGATACTGGTCGAGATGGATGGTCTCGAGCCACGGGTGAATGTGATTGTCATGGCAGCAACGAACCGGCCTGACGTTCTTGATCCGGCAATCCTGAGGCCCGGGCGGTTTGATCGCAATATCGTGCTGATGTTACCGGATGTGTCCGAACGCGAGCAGATCCTGAAAATCCATGCACGCAACAAGAAGATCGATGAATCGGTTGATTTTAAGAGGGTTGCGCGTGGCATGGTCGGTTTCTCAGGAGCCGATCTCGAGAATACACTCAATGAAGCGGCGATCATTGCCGCAAAGGCAGGACAGACTCTGGTATATGAAAAAGATATTATCGAGGCATCCCTTAAGGTCAGGTATGGCCCGGAGCGCAGGAGCCGTGTGCGTGAGAAAGAAGATATTAAAATGGCGGCATATCACGAGGCTGGCCATGCGCTGGTCGCGCGGTACATGCCGTTTTCCGATCCGGTCCACGGTGTGAGTATCGTCTCCCGTGGTATGGCCGGAGGTCTTACGATGTTCATGCCCGAGCGTGACCGTGAAAACATGACGAAAAAGCAGATGCTTGCACGGATTGCCGTGGCCGCGGGAGGAAATGCGGCTGAGCGGCTGGTGTTCAAGGATATTTCGACGGGAGCCGCCGCCGATATCCGCAGTGCATCGGCAATTGCGCGGGATATGGTGAAACGGTACGGCATGAGTGACCGGTTGGGATTTATTCAGTACGGTGATCTTGACGAGCTTGAGTATCTTGGATATGGCTATGAGCGGAGAGATTATAGCGATCAGACCGCCCGGGATATCGATATGGAAGTCAAGGAAATTGTGAACTCGGCACAGAAGTCGGCCGAGTCCATCCTGCGGGAACACGAGCGTGAACTGCATGATCTTTCTGACCTTCTGCTCAAAAAAGAAGTGCTCGATGATAAAGAGTTCGATGCGTTCTTCGAAGCGCGGGGACAGGAAAATAACAGAGAAAAAGCGGTCGGCGAAGACAAGGAGCGGTAAGGCCGTTGGTTGAATTAAGAAGGTGATCAATCTGTGGCTCGGTCCAATGGCACGGGGACAAAAAGGTTCGTCGCGATAGATGCGAATTCATTGATCCACCGTGCTTTTCACGCCTTTCCTCCTGATCTTGCAACGACGGACGGTACGCAGGTGAACGCGGTCTACGGGTTTACCTCCATGCTTCTTAAAGTCCTTTCAGAACTTGATCCCAAGTACCTTGTGTGTGCGTTTGATTTAAAGGACCCCACTTTTCGTCATACGGAGTATGTGGAGTACAAGGGCACCAGGGGGGCGGCCGATTCGACCCTTTCGGACCAATTCCCGCTCGTACGCAAGGTGCTGAAGGCGTTCAATGTCCCGATGTTGCAGAAGAAGGGGTTCGAAGCTGATGATATTCTCGGGACGCTGGCGGCCTATGCGGACGAAGGGCGGTGGAAAAATGAAAATCTGGAGATGGTCATTGTAACCGGCGATAAGGATTTGCTCCAGACCGTTTCCGAGCGTGTACATGTATGGCTTCCGCACGGAAGTTTCAAAGATTTGCATCTGTATGACCGGCAGGAAGTCGAGAAACGTTTCGGCTTTGGGCCGGAGTTTATCCCCGATTTCAAGGGACTTGCAGGAGATGCGTCCGATAATATCCCGGGCGTCAAAGGTATCGGCGAGAAATCGGCATCGAGTCTGGTCTCTGAATTCGGACATCTTGAACAGATTTTCGAGCATATCGGTGAGCTTAAGGATCGGCAACAGCGGTTGCTCCGTGAAGGAGAAGAGTCGGCAGTGTTGAGCCGGAAACTGGCGCAGGTTGTTAAGAGCGTCGATTTGAATATAAAGCTGGAAGACTGTCTCATGCGCGATTTTGATGAGAAAGCAGTGGTCGAGACATTTCGGCAGTTTGAGTTCCGGTCGCTGCTGCCGAAAATTCCCCGATCGGTCAACCATACGGGTGAAATGCAGATTGGATTGTTCGAGAAGACGCTGCAACACAAAGGAGATCCGGTCAGGCAAATGTCCGAATTGGATGTTACAAAGCTCGATGCGGAAACGGCGGTATTTCTTGCATTCTTGGATCCTGCGGTACTCATGATTGGTGTTGAGAAGGGAACTTCTCAACAGTTCTACTATGCCAGCGATCTGTCTGACGGTGGAACCATCAATGGTATCCGTGAGCTCATCGATCGGGGTATTCCGGTGACTTCATTCGGATGGGAGCCGTTATGCCGGGCACTGATGAAGGAACACGCGGAAAATGACTGGAAGAGCCGCCTGTTCGATTATGCGGCTGAGAATGTCTTTGATATCGGTCTTGCGGCATACCACCTTTCATCGGGCCAGCGGAACTACTCGTTGACGACCCTGTCTTTTACCTATGCCGGAACGGTCCTGGAAGAGAAGCCTGGGTTCGGGAAAGAGGAAACCGGGATCGTTATCGCGGTGGTCAAAAAAATTGCTGAGAAGCTAACAAACCAGCTTAACGAGCACTCAAAGACTATGGGGATAAAGTTGACCCGCGGTAGAAGACCTCTAGTATATTCGGATTGGAGATCTATTGATACACCGCTGTCGGTTGTGCTTGGGGATATGACGCGGGTTGGGGTTTTGATGGATGAGAAAGGTCTTGAGATGAAGAATAAAGAGCTGGACGAGAAGACCGGTGAGCTTGAAAAACAAATATTTGAAGCAGTTGGGCATGAGTTCAATGTCGCGTCGAGTCGACAGCTGGCCGATGTGCTTTTTAATGAGCTGGGACTGCCAGTCGGAAAGCGGAGGAAAACCGGGCCTTCGACTGATGAATCCGTTCTACAGAAGCTTTCCGGCATGCATCCGGTGATCGAGCTCGTTCTTGCGTACCGGGAAGTTGTGAAAATGAACAACACGTATATCGTTCCTCTTCTCACGTGTATTCGGACATCGGGCGACGGACGTGTCCATTCGGTGTTCAATCAGACGGGAACGTCGACGGGAAGGCTTTCTTCTGTAGATCCGAATATGCAGAACATCCCGATTCGGACAGAACTCGGGAAAGAGATCAGGGGATTGTTTGTCGCCCCGGAGGGACGGATGCTGATATCCCTCGATTACTCACAAATCGATCTGAGGGTCATGGCGCATGTTTCGCAGGATCCCTTGATGCTTGACGATTTCCGCAAGGGAGTGGATTTCCATTCTGCGACTGCGGCGCGAGTATTGCATAAAAAGCTCGATGATGTAACAAAAGATGACCGCCGGATTGCGAAAACAGTCAACTTTGGCGTACTGTATGGATTGTCCCCGTTCGGGCTGTCCGAAACGCTCGGTATTAGCAGAGACATGGCGGCAAAGTTTATTGATAACTATTTTTCGACATATTCAGGGGTAGCGGCGTACCTGGAGGAAACAGTACGACGAGTCAGGCAGGATGGTTTTGTGGAAACGGGTATGGGGCGGAGACGCTATATTACCGGTCTTTCCTCGCATATCGGTCCTGTGCGATCCGGTGCGGAAAGAGAGGCAATAAATCTTCCGATACAGGGTACCTCGGCTGACATTATGCGGATTGCGATGGACGATATCTATCATTACGCCCTCGGGATGAAAGGATCGGTCGATCTTCTGCTCCAGATCCATGATGAATTTTTGGTTGAGTGCGATGCCGGGATGGTGGAGAAGGTTGGTCGTGATCTCTGCGGAATAATGGAACGCACGGTCGAGATGTCGGTTCCGCTCACGTGCGGGGTGGAGTATGGACCGTCGCTGTCTGAGATGCAGACGCGGTGAGCGGGGTACGATGCAAGGTGAGGTCGGCGGATCGGTGTGAAGTTTTCCCATGATATGTGTGGATGTCCCTCTATGGTTCACCCGTGAAACATTTACACTTTTCTTGCTTATCCACAATGGCGCCATTCTCGTGAAACATAGGGTGGGGGTATACCGGGCGGTTGGATTGAGTGGTAAGGGATGCACTGTCCGTGGGACGGTTGCCGATGGGCGTGAGCCTTGGAGGGGACGGTGTGTGCACTCGTGGTCCGGTGAACCTTGTGTCCGATTGCCTGCAGACATATAATAGTGGTATGAGCAGGAGGTACAGCAAGAGACACTCATCGGTGCTTCCATGGTTTTTCGCTGTTGCGGCGGGTGTTTCCGCGGGGTATTTCCTTCTTCGCTCTCTCAATAAGCCTTCGAACAGCACGAGGCGCAGTGCGGATCGTCGCAAGATTTCCTTGGGCTCTCAACCTTCGTACAGTGTCAGACGGACGGGTACAAGCAGCAGGGTTTCGGGAAGTCGTGTGGATAGTGTGCCCTCAGACAGCCGCTCCGTGAGTTGGATTCCCGGTCTGCGTGTCCGTGAACAGAGGATCCTCAATGCCATGCCTCTAAAGAAAGAGGTGCGTATGGCGGAAATAATCCGTCACTTTCCCAACGTCACCGTCCGGACTCTTCGTCGGGATATGGACCGGCTGATTTCAAAGCGAAAGGTCAGGAAAGCTGGCACGACGCGGTCGACCACCTATGTTAAGGTATAATTCTCAAGTTGTGGTGTGCAGGTCTGTGATGGCAGGGTTCTCATTTAACGGCGCTCGTGCATGACGTTCCAGGAATTTTCCACATATCTCGACCGGTCTGAGTCGGTCACGTCCCGGACGGATATTACCACTATCCTGTCAGATCTCTTCTCGTCGTTGTCGGATGATGAAGTTGCGATCGCGTGCTATCTTATTACCGGGCGTGTCGCGCCACTATTTGTGCCTGTCGAATTCAATGTTTCGATCAGGACCGTTCTGAACGTTCTAAGCGCGGTTTCCGGGATGTTCCGTGTTGCCATGGATGTCCAGCGTGAGTATGGCCGTATGGGTGATGCCGGAACCCTCGCGGAGTCAATTATTGCGCGTGCGACGCGTTTGAAGAAGGCAAAGAGGCAAACGATGTCGCTCGTCGAAATCTATGAGCGGCTGTGGGATATTGTTCATGTGTCCGGTACCGGAGCGAAGGGCTTGCGGGAAAAAAGGATCCTTGATGTCGTGACCGTACTTTCTCCGCTGGAGGCTCGCTACTTTATCCGTATCGTGGGCGGACAGATGAGGCTTGGAGTAAGCGTGAAAACCCTGATGGACGCATTGTCTGTTGCGCATGCTGGAGATAAACGTGACCGGGAGCATATAGAGCATGCGTTCGGTGTCTGTTCCGATTTGGGATATGTTGCATCCCGGTATGTGAAAGGCGGAGTGTCCGAAATAGAGAATCTTGAAGTGATACCTGGCACCCCGGTGTTTTCGATGCTTGTCGAGCGCGAAAAGGATCTCATGTCGGTCTTTGGGCGTATCCCGGAGTCAATTGTTCAGCCGAAGTTTGACGGTCTGAGATGCCAAAT
>JAQVGB010000048.1 GCA_028696915.1 Candidatus Dojkabacteria bacterium
TTGGTGAACAATTACGTATCTTCGTCTTTGATATGTCATCATAGCATATGGAGATGGACTGTCGCAAGTTAGACTTGGAAGGAAGTTTTGGGTGGAAGACGTTTGATGCAGCGATCAACTATATACCCAAGGCCCTAACGGGTTTTCCTGTAGTGCGGTTGACGATTGTTTTTGCCGGAAACAGCACCGGCCATCCTGTCCGATCGACTTCCAGCTGACCGTCGTGATCAAAAATCAAAGAAAGGTCGGTCTCATTGGTATGAAATCTTCGGTCATGGATGGAGAGAGGCGTGGATCGTCCTCCTGCAAATTTTATTGATGTAACAGGTGCCGACGACAATCCCTCTGACAGGAAATGCCGGTTAGTAGAAAGGGTGCCCCGTCTTTCGAATGTATAGCACTTCAGGAAGGAGGTCTGTATTAGCCGGATACAATTTCTTATGTGGGCAAGTGTTCGAGCATATGTCTTTAGATCTGTTGGCAGGTCTTTGAGAAGTGTGTAAAGAGCGGCTTTGGAATTTTCATTTAGGCCGCGGGCATTAGCTCGTGTTCCAACGAGGTTTCTGTGCGGAATTTTCGTAATAGCTTCTTGTACCTGTCCGCTCACGTCAGAAAGTATTGTGTCTATAGCGCCCGCTTCAATAATTGTGCGGTACGTGAATCGAAACGGGGGAATTCCTTCGAAGTGACGGGCTAAAACGTCCAATGCTCTATCACGCCAAAGAGCTAGGAATGCCATTTGCTCTGGAGTGGCATGTCTATATTCCAGAATGATCGTGCGGAGAAGTTCGTCGTAGTAATGTCTCTCTGTCATGAGCTTTGTGAGTGACCGGAGACCCATTTCGGCTGAGTCGTAGTGCTTATCCGGTCCGGAAACTTCAGGATGTGTAAGATCCGCGACGGCGCTTGTTACCGTGAAATCCCCTTGTAGAAGTGCATAGTCGCTAAGGACCGGTAAGATTATTGAGGGTCCGGAAGTGTTAATGGATCTCAGTGTATTCTGAAGTGGTTCAAGCAGGTCAACTATTCGAAGGAGAGAATTGCGGACAGTGTTTTCATGTGCTCCCGATCCACGGCGCATTCCAATAATCTAGAGTTATGACGGGAATATTATAGGGTATATGATCGACTGCATCAAGGTGGACCGGTACTTGAGAACGACACTTTTAGCACGGGCTGGAGCACCCTCACTCTCTCACCGCCGCCTGTGCCGCCGCCAGCCGCGCAATTGGCACCCGGTAGGGCGAACAGCTGACATAGTCCAATCCTAATCGGTGGCAGAATTCCACTGATTTCGGATCGCCGCCGTGCTCGCCGCAGATGCCGATCTCGAGGTCTTTGCGCACCGCCCTCCCTTTTTCTACCGCTATCAGCATCATTTCGCCGACTCCTTTTTCATCGATGCTCTGGAACGGGTCTACCTGATATACGCCGAGCTCGATGTACTTCGTGATGAAGCGTCCTGCGTCGTCACGTGAATAGCCGAACGTCGTTTGGGTAAGGTCGTTGGTCCCGAACGAGAAAAACTCCATTGTCCGTGCGAATTCGTCGGCGGTGACACATGCGCGGGGAAGTTCGATCATGGTGCCGACCTTGAAGGTAACGGCGGGTGATTTCTTGTTGTTTTTGTCTGTGTGGCCTGATTCGCTGTTTTCTTTCCCGCCAACTTCATCCGCAACCCGTTTGATCACCTCGGTCAGAATTTCCACCTCGCGGTAGTGGCTGGTGACCGGGATTTCGATTTCCGGGCGGACATCGACGCCTTTCTTTGCGACAACCGCCGCCGCGTTCAGTATCGCTCTGACCTGCATTTCGGTGATCTCGGGATAGACGACCGCCAGTCTACAGCCGCGGAACCCAAGCATCGGATTGACCTCTGAGAGTGCTTCGCGGCGCGCTTTCAACACCTCGGCGTCCACTTTCATTTCTCGTGCTATTTCCTCGATCTCTGCATCCTCGTGGGGAAGGAACTCGTGGAGTGGGGGATCAAGCAGACGGATAGTAACCGGAAAGCCGTCCATCTCAGTGAACAGCTCTTCGAAATCAGACTGCTGCATCTTTTCAATTGTACTCAAGGCCTTCACCCGTTCCTCGAGGGTCTCTGAGAGGATCATTTCGCGCATGGCAAAGATCCGGTCTTCCTTGAAGAACATGTGTTCGGTGCGGCACAGCCCAATCCCTTCTGCGCCGAATTTCCGTGCGGTAGCGGCGTCCTTTGGGGTATCCGCATTCGTTCGCACACGAAGCTCACGGACCTCATCCGCCCACTGCATGATTGTTGCAAAGTCTCCGGACATTTCCGGTTCGACGGTCGAAACTTTTCCGAGATAGACCTCGCCGACCGAGCCGTCGAGGGTTATCCAGTCGCCTTCTTTAAGATCGATATCCGCTCCGCAATGGAGCAGTTTTTTCTCTTCGTTGACCGCAATATCCGAGCTTCCGGATACGCACGACTTGCCCATGCCGCGGGCGACGACGGCCGCGTGGCTCGTCATGCCGCCTCGGGCGGTCAGAAATCCGAGCGCGGAGTTCATTCCTTCAATATCTTCAGGAGAGGTTTCGTTGCGGACGAGAATGGTCTTTTTGCCCTGTCCTGCCCATTCGACAGCGTCGATCGCGGAAAAAACAATCTGTCCGCTGACGGCGCCGGGGGAGGCGGGGAGTCCTTTCGCGATCACTTGTTTTTCTGCTTTGGGATCGATCATGGGGTGGAGGAGCTGGTCGAGTGCGGAGGGGTCGATGCTCAACAGTGCTTTTTTGCGGTCGATGAGTCCTTCTTGTTCCATATCGACGGCGATTTTAACTGCCGCTTTGCCGGTGCGTTTTCCTGACCGTGCCTGCAGGATGTAGAGTTTTTCTTCTTCGATGGTGAACTCGAGGTCGATCATGTCTTTGAAATGCTCTTCGAGCTGGCCGAAAATCGCGGTCAGTTCTTCATAAACTTCCGGCAGATCGGTGTTCATTTCTGATAAGTGTTTCGGAGTGCGGATGCCGGCAACAACATCTTCTCCTTGGGCGTTCATTAAATATTCTCCATAGAATTCTTTGTCGCCGGTGGAGGGATTTCTGGTGAATGCCACACCGGTTGCCGAGGTATCGCCGAGATTTCCGAAGACCATCGCCTGCACGTTGACTGCGGTTCCGTTGATCTCGGGTGGGACACGGTTGATCCTGCGGTAGGAAACCGCGCGCGGATTATTCCATGATTTGAAAACTGCACCGATTGCCATGTTCAACTGCTCCATCGGGTCATCGGGGAATGCCGAGCCGGTCTCGTTCTGGATCAACGCACGGTATTTTTCGACAACGGTTTTGAGCATCTCGACGGAAAGCTCTGTGTCGTTTGATACTCCGTTTTTCCGTTTCACTTCATCCAGCAGTCCTTCGAACGAGTGATGCTCGATGCCGAGCACGACATCGCCGAACATCTGCAGGAACCGGCGGTAGCAGTCCCACGCAAATCGTGGGTTCCCGGTTTTTTTTGACAACCCTTCCAGTGTCGACGGGTTAAGGCCGAGATTGAGTACGGTGTCCATCATACCGGGCATTGAAATAGCCGCACCGGAGCGTACCGAGACGAGCAGGGGAGATTGCGGATCGCCAAAGCCCTTACCTGTTTCTTTTTCGAGAAATGCGATGCCGTCGTTGAGCTCTTTTTCAAAGCCATCAGGATATGTTCCGTCATGTTCCTGGAAATAGGTGCAGGTCGGGATAGAAACGACAATCACCGGCGGGACGGGGAGTTTGATCTTTGACATTTCGGCAAGGCCAAGTCCCTTTCCCCCGAGGATATATTTAGGTGTTTCACTCTGGGGCATCTGAGAAACACTTTGTGAAAAGGCGTAGATGGATGGGGACGGGGTTGTTTCTTGTTTCGAGGGTGAAACGGTAGGGGAACTGGTCTTGGTTGTTGATTTCTGCACGGCAGGTGATCATTAAAAAATTAGAGCAAAAGAGCCGACCAATGATACCAGAAATTGGGGAAAGGGTGGGTGTCAATAAGTTGGGATAGATGTAGCGCAAGAGGACCTTTCCACGGCGCTATATCACTCCAACCAGTACAATTTTCTTTATAAGAAGTTCCTACATTCTAGTTCCGAGTGCAACGGTGGGTTTTAAGGGCTGGAGATGTAGTGTGATAGTAGTTTCTCTAGGCGTAAGTAACCGTTTGAAAGTAGTGGCGTATTATCATAATATAAAGATGCTGCAATAATTAACCTATAGTGATTTAGAAATATGTTTTTTACAGAAGCGAGGTGTGGAAATTCGGCGTTCGGCGAAAAAGTCAGTAATGGGGATGGTGTAGTAGTGCTTCCTCGAGACATTCGAACGAGAATGAGAGGATTCGTTGTGGATCTGCCGCCCGCTGGTCGCAGTGAAAGGTCTGAGCGAGTGCAGCTTACTGATGTGCTGGTTGTCCCTGTGGTTGCGTGCTCAAACCCGCGGGGTGGAAGGGTTGACCAAGGAAGGGACGGTGGATGTAGTGGTGTTCTATATGCCCAAGAGCCAACTCGCAGCCGTATTCCCTCTTCATGTTTGGACCTGCCTCGGGGTAGTGCCGTTTCCGGTGATGGTGATATTTCACGAGCGGCGGCTCGTATTCTTAGAGAAAAAACGGGAGTTGAAATTACGCCGGACGCTTTAGTACCGGTTCTGCTTGTGAGGAATGGACGTCAGAACACACTCGTATATCTATCATTTTCTCATATGTAGACTTCCATGATTTCCTGTGACTACATGGGCAGGCAAAACGGAAATGGTGGTGGGGGTGATCATCATGATGATCGGTCGTGGTTTTTGTTAGATCCTTCTTCTAGAAGTGCGGGGGGGAATACCGAAACAGGAGCGACCATCAGAGTTCTGGAGCCGCTTCGTAGATTGTTCGAGCGCCCGAAAGATTCGCTTGTTGGGAAATTGAGGGATCGAAGACATCCGTTATTACAGCCGGGCGTTCTACGTGCGCTTATAACCGTGTTCAGGGAAGAATTTGGGTGGATGATGGATCCTTCCACCAGTCGGGTAGTTACGGGCAGTTAGCTTCGAGAGTTTTCGGGTTCACAGGAGTAATACATTGTGAACTATCCTTCACGAGTGAGGTTGCACTGCTGAAATTCACTGGGGCATCTGCCTATATACTCGTACGGCCACAAGTTGCCGTAGGTCCTGTTTTGCCCTGTCCATCCCTCGGTAAAAGCGGTTTTGTTCAGGCGGTATATACTCGTGCATGAACGTTGAACCGTCTGTTTTTTCTGGATCCGGTTCGACGAGATATTCGGCGAATTCTTTGACCTGTTCTCTGAACGGTTCGAGCGACTGGACCGAAGGAAATGCTGACAGGAAACACATCCGGGCATACTGGAAACTGAGCTGGCCGAGAAACCAATCGGTTTCATCACGGAACTTCTGTGCTAATTGGCCAAATTTTTGCGCGTTTGGGATATCCTCGAGTGCGAGCCGGTAGATACTACCGAGTTCGTAGAGGATGTCTTCGGGATTGATCGGTCTGGCATATCCGGGTCGATCGTGTGACCGGCTGTGGATGACTTCTCTTGTGTAGTCGGCAATACCCTGAAGTATAGCCAGCCGCCGTTCGCTCCGTGACTGGTCGAAGGGTAACACTTTATAGCTATCTTCTCCATCTCCTGGTGATCCATTGATCAACATCTGAAGTTTTTCAATGAGGGGGTGGTCGTCCAAATCTACCTGAATTTCGGCATTCGGTGTTTCATGCTGTATGGCTATCGGTTCTGTGGCAGAAGGAAATTGTGCCAGAAGGATTGTCCGGTCGTCACTTCCACGGTATCTACCGGGTGGTTTAGGTGTGGACGGAGTGTTGACGGGTGAATTTTGCCTACCGTCTCCGGTGTTATGTTTCGATGTCTGCTGGAATTCGATTTGCTCTGAAGACCGGTCGAAGAGATATTGAATAAGAGCCTGAGCATTGATCTGCTGTCCTGAGGATTTGGCGAGAGAATACGCGACGGCGTCATGGAGGACGGAGGTGAAATGCTCTTCAAGATCACCGGATCCTTGTTGTGTGTATATTTCATTAAGGTTGATGGGATCCCCCGACCGACGAGTTCTTTCACGGATAGCCGCGACTACCTCGATTGGTGCAAAAATGCCGTCGGTGAGCACGAGAAGATGGGTTCCGGACACCTGCTGGTTGGTATTGAGATGATGGAAGAGTCTGTATCTATGTACACCCACGTGCGAATGAGTGTCCTGTCCGATGTGGTCGATGGAGATGCTGGTTGTTCCATCGGGCACGGAGGTGTGGCTGATCTGGTATACGCGGGTATTTCCGACCGTATGGCAATCGACGGTTTGTCCGGTATGAGATTCATTGGAGCGATTTCTGCGGTCAACGATTGAACACGCGGCCTCGAGCGTGTTTTGCCAGGGACGTCCCGTATATCTCTCCTGAGCGGTTATGACCATAACGTCAGACGCGATCCGGACTGCCTCTGTGACAGGCCAGGTTTGACAGAGTTTTTTCATCACGCGGGTGAATATCTGTGTAGCTTCTTTTCCATCAGCGCATAATGACACTCCGTCGACAACCCCGAAGACGAGACCGGGTTCTTGTGCTGGTGTGCGTTCTCCTATCTCCGGCCAGATGAGAATGCCGTCCTGATTCTCATGATGCGGTGCCGCTTCGGTGTAGTAGGTAAGTGATACATCAGAAGTTACCAGAGTTTCCGGCGTGACAGGGGGATGGAGCGGGGCAGGCGTGTCGGGAAGAATCCCTTCATCTATTTCCGTCACTACGGGTTGTTCTCCGATAGGATTCATATCCGGTATTGTGCATTTCTCAGTCAGGTACTGGAATGAGTATACCGTGAAGATGGGGAGGTGTGTATGGTGGCCAGTGAGCCTGTTACGATTTTCCGTCCCATAGTGCTACTCCTTCTCTGCTCTTTGTTTTATAATTGTACCGGAACTACTGCCCCAGTGTTACAGATAGTGTCAAATAATGTGTAAATCGTATTAAGTGGATACTCATGTTCCTGTTCGTGATACGCGAATTTTCGGTGGGATGTATGTTCGTGCGGACCCTCCTTCGAGAGAAGGTTGTGAACCAATGGTGCCCGAAATTATCCCTGCTCTCGATTGGGCCCTTGAACATCCGGAAGGAGTGTCAAAAGTCTTTTTAGGATACCAGCGGTTGTGTGAGATA
>JAQVGB010000049.1 GCA_028696915.1 Candidatus Dojkabacteria bacterium
TTTCGCACACTCACCAACCAGCCGTTGTAGCCGGGGGAGCTGTTGGGGACCATCCGGTGAGAATGAGCGGCCGCTCCCCCCAGCCCGAGGATCACGCCGGCATGCTGAACACGATTGTCTGGATACAATAGCTTCGCCCCGACACAGGCAATTTCCTTCCGTTGTGAGTATTCAAGCATCGCGGTCAGCCACTCGTCGGTCAGGACTTTTGTGTCGTTGTTAAGAAACAACACATGGTCCGCATCGGTCTGTCTGGCGGCCCAGTTGTTGAGGCGGCCGAAATGGTAGGGATGATCGTAGGAGAGAATACGGATTGTCTGATTCCTGGTTTTCTCGCTACCAATCTCCTCACCCTTCGACGATTTCCCTGTGTGTTCCACCTGCTCCTTCAGCCGCTCCAGATAGTTCAGTGTTGCCGGCTCTTTCGACTGATTGTCCACAAGCAGAAGCTCGTAATTGTCGTAGACAGTTTTCTTGATAATACTTCTCACACAGCGCTTCAGATAGGTCACGTTGTCCCGGAAAGGAATTATGATAGCGACACGGGGTTTTCCATGAGCCTTTCCTGCAATCTCGAATTTCACCCGCTGATTGATACGGTCAATGCCCTCTTCCACTAGAGCCTTTTCGTTATTGCGCTGTATCCAATCTTGAAGCACGTTCTTCTGCGATTCGTATGCCCAATCTTTGGCACCACTATTTGGCATTGAGGTCGAGCCTGCGTAGACCCGCCAGTGATAGAGGATTTTGGGGATGTGCACCACCTGTGTACGGTCAACCCGCTCTCTTAAACGAAGGACCAAATCCCAGTCCTGCGCTCCCTCCGTGCCATCCCTGATGCCGCCAAGCTGATCCAACATATCCCTGCGGTAACAGCTCACATGGGTCGTATACATGGACGACAACAGCGTGTGCGGCGACCAGTCAGGCCAGAACGCCGGATCGAACCGGTTGTCGTCTTCGTCGATCTTGTCAAAATCACTGTAGAGAAACTCCACCTTCGGGTTCTGTTCGATCGCCCGGGCTAGTTCAAGCAGGCAGTTTTCAGAGAGCGTGTCGTCGCAGTCCATAAATACGCAAAACTCACCGGTTGCCATCTCAATAGCATTATTCGTATTTTCGACGATATTGACGGGGGGGACCGTGTCCAGCACATCCTTCAAAAATGTCAGTTTTATCTTGTCCGGATGCTTTTTTACATAGGACTCGAGCAGTATACGGGTCTGCTCTTGATGCTCGGTAGAGCCTTCGGAAATGCACAGTTCCCAGTTGTCATACGTCTGAGCAAGCACCGAATCGATTGCCGTAGAGATCATTTCATCTGATTTGTTCCATGTGGGGAAGATAATGCTGAACTTCGTCTTTTTCTTGATCTTGTGGAGAATCCGGCGTTGGTACCCATCATTGAGATAGTGCGACTCAACGTTTTTTATCCAGTCGCCATAGAGCACCCGGTTAAGCGCGTGAGGATCGGAGCTGTACTTGACAACACGGGAGACCTTACGAGTCGATTTCACGATCAGTGCAATAATTCCATCACGCCTGATAATCGTGAGCGCCTGTTTGATCCACATAGGAAACCGTGTCTTAAACCGCTTCCATCCGTATTCGGTAATCTTCATGAAAATATACTAAAAGTTACAATCTGTCCCCTGATCATCCCTGTGTGCCATCTATGGTCACGTTAGTCGCCCCGCTCTGCTTCACCAAATACTCCCGGTATGTTTTCCCCGTTATCTTACCATAGAGCGTATGGACGAGCCATTCGAGCGGTGAACGGAAAAACTCAACTATAGCAGGTACAATACCCCTGCGGGACGCGATGCTTTTGATCCTGTTCATATTCGACATGAGGGTCACGTTCGTGTGCTTCACACGGCTGATCGTGCCCATGTGGTCATGAAATACCGCCACACTCCCGTCATACCAGATCTTCCATCCTTTTTCGGCAAGCCGCAGGCACACATCGACATCCTCGTAGTAGAAAAACATCCGATCATCAAAACCCTCAACCTCCCGCACCGCCTCAGCGCGCAAGAGCATTGCACCACCACTGACAAACCGAACCTGCTCTCGCCGGTCGTACTGCCCGCGGTCAATCTCACCTTCTCCCCGGTCGAAGCCTCTATCAAACCGGTCGATCACCCCTCCCGCGCTATTAATCAACGGCTTTCCGGTCCGTGCATCCTTTCGCGCGTAGAGGATTTTCGGGCCAACCGCCGCAATCCGCTCGTCGGACTCGGCAGACTCCACCAGTTTCACAAGCCAGTCCGGCCCCACCGACATGTCGCTATTGAGAAGCGCGAAATACGAAACGTTGGAAATTTCATGAAACGCACGGTTGTTCGCCCGTCCAAAGCCGAGATTTTTTTCATTTTGAATGATGCTGACCTGCGGATAGTGCGCTTGTAGCCACTCAACCGATCCATCCGTCGAAGCATTGTCCACCACGACCACGGAAAAATGCTCATATCGTGTGGCGAGGACGGTCGGGAGATGTTTTCTGAGCAGATTGATCCCGTTGAAATTGACGATCACGACGGCGACAGAAGGACGAGAAACCCCAAGTTGTGTTGATTTCCCGGATAATGATTTTTTCATGAAGGTTTACGGTACAAAACGTTGTGACCAGCCCGGAACACTTCCACCAAATCATCCGAATTGAAATCATTATCCTTCATCCACCGCTTCGTGTCCGCCCCCTCAAGAAGAACAAGATATTCGCAGTCAGAATCCAGCCACTCATCATACGGAACAAACCTGAAGTCCCAAAAATTTATTGCCGACTCCAAACTGCGAGGCCAAATATCCGTTATTGCATAAAACCACAGCGTAGACGTGAAGTCAGAAACAACCGAGAGTTTATCAGGCACTCGACCGGAGCCGAGCGGATCGTCTGAAATGTTTTGAGCAAGATTATTCATAAATTCATTTGTATCACGCGAGAAGTTAACCATGTGGAAGTTTTCGTTACACACCGCTTGTCCATTGGTATAGAAGAGATCAAACAGTTGGCCCTCGGCTGACCCCGTGTTCATTCCAAATGAATCGGTTGTTGCTGGCGTATAGTTTTCATTGGGAAAAAAGAATGGGCCAATCACAAAAACCAACGTTACCGTTACAAATCCAGCAATAAACGCCCATCGGCTCCAGCCCTTCAATTGATCTACTATGGTCTGCATGCCGGAAATGCTCAACAGATACAGTGCCGGAAGCGTCAGCATGAAACTTTTGCTGAATGTATATCCGGACGCATTATCGGAATAAAACATCGCGGCAAGAACACACGTGAATACCACAGCAGAGGCGAGAAATGAAATAGCAGACGACCGTTTGACAAAGAATTCACGCACAAAGAATGGCAAGGCCGCAATGAGTAGCGGAAGATACAACACAAAATTCAAAAGAAAGACTTTGTACGCACCCCCGTCATTTCCGGCCACCCCAAGTAATCCACTTGACACTACTTCATAGGCATATGGTAACGCTAAAAGTATCGCAAGCAAACCACTTCCTACAGGAACTGCCAGCTTTTTCAAAGACGTGCCGATGGCACGAAAATCCACAGCAAGTACCGTCTGAGCGGCAAGAAACAAAAATACAACCGGTATCCAATATAAATATGTGGCAAAAACCGAAAAAATCGCAAGTGCCGCCAGCACAATCGTACCAATCTGCGCCCGGTATGCAGTGTATACATCATACAGAAAGATTAAAAAAAAGACTCCAGCAAGCTGTGAGGTGAATCCCATGATCATAAGATTAAAAAACCCGCCGAGAGAGATCATGAGAACCGCAAGCATTCGAAGCGGCACAGACGTGATATGCAGACGTGACAAAAATACGAAAATGAAATATCCGGACGTAACAGCAAGAAGAAAGATGTGAAAGATCTGAAAGGAAACAAGAGCGGGCAGAAAGAAAAGAATCTCAGAGAAAAGGCTAAACAGCACTCCTGCACCAAACGGATATTGTGCGATATGCGGTGAATCGGGAAAAAAGAGATCCCGCTGGAACACAAGCAGTGTATCATTATTCGAAACATATTCACCTAACATATAGTGGACTGCCGCATCGATTGATATATACTGCGGAAGAAGAAAGTCTTGCCTGAAATACACTACTCCCGCAACGACACAGATCAAGACAGCAATGAGTGCAACAATTGCGTCTTTCGACAACCGGTCCGTTCGAGCATCAGTTCTACTGACGAATGTCTTGCGTGAAGACAGATATAGCATTACCACAGAAAACAGACCCAGTATGCCGGCAAAAAAGTCGAGGCGAATCGGAAGGTTCAGAAACGCAAGCAACAAGGAAGAAACCAAAAGCGTAGAAAGAACTATGCCAAGAACCCTAAACCAGGACCCTAGAATTCTCAGCCGATACGCAGAGAAAAAAAACAAGATGAAACTTGCCCAAAAAACAAGACCAGACATGACTACACAACCTTCTGAAGGAACTTATAGTACATAGCGTACAGGGGGTTCAAAATGTGCCGTATCGCAAAGTTATTCATGACGCTGAAGTTAAATGTCGCATCAAACAGCCCGATAATGTCCCGGTCAGGCACGATTCTCTCTGCCTGAACCCGTTTTCTCTTATCTGCGATTTCCTTCCAGTGAGTCAGAACGTACCAGTATGATTTCAATTTGTGGCTTAAATACCCCCCAAAGGGAGAATATATCAGCGCCGCCATTTCATTGAGGAAAATTATCGGAACCATGAACGCCAGCGTTTTCGACGTATAGTTCTCAAACAACATCATGATCCTGTTCTTCTCCGAGTGATAAATCTTGAACGGTCTCCGATGAAAATCGAAGTGATGATAAAGGACCGACCGTGACGACACAAAATGAGTATATCCCTTCATGAGGCCTTTCCACGAAAGGTTCTGGTCTTCGTTATAGATGAAGAAATCTTCGTCCAACCCGCCGACATCACGGTAGTATTCTTTTGAAATGAGAAGACCTGCACCGCTCACGAAAGCGATTGGAGCATCTTTCTTCATTTTCCGGTACACCTTGTTGTAATCCCTGCAGTACCCGAAACCGAGAAAATGGATCGCGTTGCCGATCGTATTAATTTTCGTCGGATCCTGATAGAGCAGGATCACCGGCTGTATCAAGCCAACCTTCACACCCGCTTTTTTTTGACGACGATAGGTGCTGACCATCTCTTCTATCATACCCGGCTCGGCATGGGTATCCGCATTCAGCAGGAGACAGAAGTCCGCACCGTTCCTAAACGCCTCCGCCATACCTTCGTTGTTTCCCTTAGAAAAACCGAGATTGCTGTCAAACCGCTTCACCGGCACGTCCGGATATTCTTTATGAACAACAGATGCGACGTCTTCGTCCGAGCAGTTGTCATAGACCTTCACCGAGAAGTTATCGTATGTTTGCTTCTTGAGAGAGCCAAGATTCTTTGGAAGAAATTTGCTGTCATTGTATGACAGGATGACGACACTAACGCTTGGATTTTTCATGGGACACCTTGATCATATTACGAAGAGCATCTTTACGCACCAGATCGGTCACAGTCCGCTCCGTACGCTCAATGATGCTTAACAGTTTGAAAACAATAATGAAGACAATGACAAACCCGAGGAATATCAGGGTATTCAAGTTCTCCCCGAAACCGAAAATCCGGTTAATCTCGTGAGTAACACTCGGGAAAATTGAAAGCACCAGAACAGAAATCCAGATAATGGCCGAAGCCATGAGTTTGAACCATGTTGCCGTGTGGGCCCTTCTTAGAAAACGAGATATCGATGACGAAAGAAACGACAATGCAATCAGACCAATAATTGTTCTTAGAATAATGTTGAGCATTGCTTTATATTGATATAATCAATCTTACAAGCGTCTTGAGGCCTGTTACAAAACCCTGTCGAACGGCTTTTGACTGAGAGTGTTTCGTATATATCACACGGATCGGTACTTCGCACACAGACAGCTTATTACGGGCAATTTCCTTGAGCACCTCTGTTTCGTAAGTATACCGGTCCCCTTTGGTATCAATCAGATCGAGAGCCTTTCGTGAAAACACCCTCAGGCCCGATTGACTGTCGGACACAAGAATTCCGAACAACATCCAGGTAACCATATTTCCGATAATATTGGCAACCTGTTTGACAAACGGCATACCCCGCGAATCCTTCATCCGCGTGCCAAGAACCACATCATAGCCCTCCGCAATTTTTTTAATAAGGTTTTGGATATCCCTTGCATCATGCTGACCATCTCCATCAAAAGCAACGGCTATCTCTGCCCCCAGTTTTTTTGCGGCCTCAAACCCCGTTCTCATAGCCGCCCCTTTTCCGCGATTCACCATATGCTGGAGCAGGTAGATGCCTCCGGCATTATGAGCCTCCGCGTATGTATTGTCCGGACTACCATCGTCCACAACAATAATATTTTCGTAACCTTCCCGATGGAGTTCATCAATGACCTGCCTGATAGAGGGTTGTTCAAGATATGCGGGTATCACAACGAACACTTTTTTACGGTTGACTGCACCCATCTGAGTTATACTGTATTTGTTTGTTTTTTTCATGAAAATTCCAATCCAGACAACACCAACCTGATTAATCTGTCAGATTGTAGCACAGAAAGCAGAGACAAACGTAGAACCAAATTTCCTCAGATCTCACCTCGTGAGTTCGTATACTTCCACCTCAGCAATAGGGCTATCCAACACCGTCAAAAGGGTCGCACACTCCAAGAAACGCGGGCTCTTTTCGGTTGTCAAAATATAATCAATGCCTAAATTATTTAAACGTTCATCGCAGGGATCAATAGTTATCGTATACGAATCAGGAAAATTCAACGTGAACAATTCTGCCTCATGATCGGAAGGAGGAGTCTGTAAAGAAATGTGAGCATAGCGGTTATAAATCTCCACATAATTCAAACCTGGATCAAGAATATGCATTGATTCAAGATCCGGCACTATTTTCACTCCGTTAAAGACATCCGCTCCATATGCTTTTAAGAGATTGGCATAGGCGTTATCCCCAAAAACCGCCCATGTTCCCTCCCCAGAATTTTCGACAATTTCATCAATTCTTTCATCTTCAAATACATTCAAGCCTCTTGAGACCGGATTGATACTCA
>JAQVGB010000002.1 GCA_028696915.1 Candidatus Dojkabacteria bacterium
ACACTATCGGGTATTAGTCAATCTGACCGGCACGAAATACACGCTTTTTCGACACTATATATGAGATCTACCGAGATTTCCTGCCACCGCGGCGCTGAGCGTTCGCTGTATTGCCACGCCCTTCCGGCTTTGTACGAAGACCCTCCTTCATTGATGTCTCTTGCACTTTCACCGTCATGGACCCAGCGGCCTGCACCCGTCCCAGCTTCATCCTGAAAACCGCACCGAACACCGCCCATAGCGTAATCAACGAGTACAGAGCGCCAATACACGGAATCACGGACAGGAATAACCGGACAACCCTCCCAAGGAATAACGGAATGTACAGCTCGTCTTCGGTATAACCGAATACCCGCGCAATCAGTCTTCCAACCGCCATGTCAAACCACAGCGGCCCGAAAAACGCAAGGAACAGTGCAACCCCGGTCAGAAGGATCGCCAGTGGTGTACCAATAACCGTCACCAGTAGAAACAACACAACCACCGGCAGAGCCGCCGAAATAACGAGACCGAGCAACATGCTCAACAGGAATTCTCCGGAGTCAGCCATCGTTTTGTTAATAATATCCCTCGTCTTGACCGGAAAAAGCAGGATAAATACCAGCCCGATCAGGTACATTCCGGCAAACCAGAGAAGTTTCAGTACGACCGCGACCGCCGCACTATCACGAACCACATCCCTGAGTCCAAATCCGTCAAACCAGTCACCCACACGGATGTTCACACCTCGCCCCTCTCCGGTCGTTACATTGAAATCACCACCAACATTTTCTTCTTCTGCCCGTACCATGCCCCCCGATGCATAGAGATCGTCCGTCACCATCGACTCAATCGCTACATTCCCTCCCGTTATGAGCAGGTCATCCCCAATCCAACCGTCGATATCCACCTGACCACCAGCCCCAATCACATCTTCCATCACATAGGACTCACCAGCAACAAGAATCTGTCCTCCCGTGACATACAGCGAACGGTTCACGATACCTGTGATCCTGACCCTACCGCTTGCAGTGAAAAGCGACCGCCCAACCTCACCAGACACAACTACTTCCCCACCAAATGCGTACACATCTCCCTCGACATCACCAGAAATTGTTATCATGTTTCCTATCACTACAAGATCGCCGGTGACCGTTCCGGCCATTTCAATCTCATCTCCGGAAAGGAACAAGTCGTCATCAACAAATTCCTCCTCGGACACCGTCGTGTCGCGAGTGCGGAAATCGGCCGCCGACACACCTTCAGGAGATATACACAATGCACCGGCCCAAATGCCACACAAAAGAAGGACTGGCATCACTATACGCAGAAAAAAACGGGGAACATGCATGGGGAAATGGCGTTCAAGTTACCTAAAACAAGGATACCATGAACGAAATACCCTGTCCAACCGCTCAATATCCGGGAGAATTACCTGGCAGGCTTGAATACGATCGCGTTGTTTTTCACCATCGCCGTCAACCGCTCACCCTCTTTGAATTTTCCTTCAAGAAGAAGTGAACTCAACGGATTTTCGATTTCACGCTGGATGATACGCCGCATTGGCCGTGCTCCGAATTCTGGTTCATACCCGAGCTCCGCAACTCGCTTAATGACGTCGGGTGAAAATCGTATCTCCATATTCTGCGCCGCGACAAGCCCCTCGACCTGCTTGAGCAATAGCTGGGCGATTTCTTCAAGTTGAACCGTGGAGAGCGCCTGAAAAACGATGATATCGTCAAGACGGTTGAGGAATTCCGGCCGGAAGAATGTCTTCAGCCGTTCCATCAGGGTCTGTTTGAGCGTTTCCCACGCTCCAATCTGCTTAACCTTTTTCTTAAGGTATTCAAGGATCAGATCGGATCCGATATTGCTCGTTGCGATAATGATTGTATTCTTGAAATCAACGTTACGGCCTTTCGCATCTGTCAGCCGTCCGTCATCAAGAAGCTGGAGGAGAATGTTGAACACGTCTGGATGTGCTTTTTCAATTTCATCAAGAAGAATCACCGAATAAGGACGCCTCCGAACGCGCTCCGTCAACTGGCCGCCTTCCTCGTAACCCACATATCCCGGCGGGGAACCGATCAGTTTCGAGACCGAATGGCGCTCCATGTATTCCGTCATGTCGAGACGGATCATCGCTTCTTCATCACCGAAAATAAACTCGGCGAGCGCTTTCGAAAGTTCCGTTTTGCCAACACCGGTGGGACCGAGGAATAAAAATGACGCAATCGGACGTTTGGGATCGGCAAGACCTACCCGTGAACGCCGTACCGCCTCGGCGACAGCCTTGACCGCTTCGTCCTGACCGATAATACGCTCGTGCAGGGCGGATTCAAGATGCAGAAGACGTTCCTTTTCCTCTTCTTTCAAATCCGTTACCGGAACGCCGGTCATGCTCGATATGACTTCTGTGACATCATCGACCGACACCTCGATCATGCCGGTTCCCTTTTTCTTCATCCACTCGTCTTCAAGCGGGGTAAGTCGTTCTTTTCGTAGTTTTTCAATTTCCTGTTTGACCGTTGCGCTTTGCTCGTGATTGCCCGCACGCGCGAGCGCTTCACGTTCTTTTTCCATCTGCCGGATCTGCTCTCTAAGCTGTCTGAGCTCATCGGGCTCAGATGTGCGCTCGAGATGCACTTTGCTTGAAGCTTCATCGATAATATCCACCGCTTTATCCGGTAGGAACCGATCCTTGATATAGCGCTCAGCGAGATGGGCGGCGGCATCGATTGCGGCGTTAGAAATATTGACCCGGTGATGAGCCTCATACTTATCACGAAGTCCGTGCAGGATCTCAATCGTCTGTTCGACGGTCGGTTCGTTGACCAACACTGGCTGGAACCGCCGCTCGAGCGCGGCATCTTTTTCGATATATTTCTTGTATTCATCAAGTGTTGTTGCACCGATAACCTGCAGATCTCCCCGCGCAAGGGAGGGCTTGAGCATGTTTGATAAATCAAGCTGGCCTTCCTGGGCGCCGGAACCTACCACCGTGTGAAGTTCATCGATAAACAGCACTACTTCACGGCCGGAGGCTTCGAGCTCCGAAAGCAGTTTTTTTGCCCGTTCCTCAAATTCACCGCGGTATTTCGACCCGGCGATGAGTGATCCCAGATCAAGTTCTTTGACCAGTTTGCCCTGCAGGACATCCGGAACATTTCCATTAATGATCCGGTGAGCAAGTCCTTCGACAATTGCGGTCTTTCCGACACCGGGCTCTCCAATCAGGACAGGGTTGTTCTTTTTGCGCCGTGACAAGATCTGCACCAGTCGGGTGATTTCGTCGTTGCGACCAATGACCGGATCGATCTTTCCTTCTCGGGCAAGTTGGGTAAGATCCCGTGAGAATTTGTCGAGTGTCGGTGTGTCAGATTTCTTTTTTGCCTTCTCTCCCGCCTCATCACCTTCACCGACCACATTGACCACCTCCTGCCGAGCTCTGGTATAGGAAATTCCATATTTTGAGAATGTCTGCGCCGCAAGCCCCTCACCCTCTTTAATAAGGCCGAGAAGCACATGCTCGGTTCCGACGTAGTTGTGTCCCAGGTTCATTGCCTCCTGAAACGCAAGCTGAAGCACGTTTTTCGCGCGTGGTGCAAGTCCGGGGGTTTCGCCTTCATACGCACCTTCGCTCATCTGCTCGTGAAGGTATTGCTCGAGGCTTTCTTTGTTCAGGTCCAGTTTTTTTAGAATTTTTTCGATCACTTCATCCGACTGCATAATACCCAGAAGCAGATGCTCGGTATCGATGGTGGCATTCTTGTTTGAAAGTGCTTCCGAAGCGGCAGACTGGATCGCGGTCTTGAGCCGCTGGGAGAAGTATTCCGTGATATCAACCCGCTCCTGTGGAACAGCCGATGGACCCGTCGTTCCCGGACCAGCTGGTCCGGTGCGTAAGGGAGACCCTGTCAATTCAGCCGCACATGAGGAACATACATTCTGGACAAACCGTCGGCCGTTGACTACACGAGTAATCCGCGTCGTTGCATAATTTTCACCACACCGCTCACAAACCATGACGTTTGAACGAAACGTTCGATCACCAATTTAGCAAACAAAACAATCGATTGCTAACACCTATACTATCACAAAATATCCATTCGTTCCAGCTCAACAACGATCCTTTCCGCCGCATCCGTGACGAAAATGCTCCTCCGCGCCTCCTCGTCCACGGCAATCATTCCGGTTTTAACCTTCATCGACATCCGCTGGACCTCCTGGAAGAGAATTTCAGGGCTCAGAACGCCTTCCGGAAGTATTTTGGCAAGCCCGATCGACTCAAGGACCTTGGCGTTATGGTATTGTTCGTTATGCGTCACCCAAGGGATCGGCACCAGCACAGCCGGAACACCAAGCACTCCAATTTCATACACAAACATCGCGCCACTCCTACCCAAAAACACGTCCGCCGCATCAAAATATGCACCCATCTCCGACGAGGTCGCGTGCTGTTCGATAATGACCCGTCTCTGCTGTTCCGGAGCAAGTTTTCGTCGTTGTTGCAGTAGCCGGTCATAATCACGGAAAACTTGATTGCTCCCGGTTAGCACAACGACATGGAAGTGACTTGCAAGCGATTTGAGAGCACTCTGAACGATACTATTAAGTAAGTGCGACCCCTGACCGCCCCCCGCAATCAGAACGATCGGGTATTTGTCCGAAGCCGCCTGGAACCGGCGGAGCTTCGCGGTCAGCGAGCGCGGCCACAGACGTTTATCGAGCAGTTCACACCGCACAGTGTTTCCAACGAACATCGTTTTCTTTTTTGGAAAAAATGCTTCTGCCGCAGTAAAACCGACCAAAATGCGCATCGCAAACAGCGAGGCGATTTTGTTCGCAAGTCCGACACGCGTGGTCTGCTCGTGAATGATCACCGGAATATGCCGAAGCCACGCCACGAAACACACCGGAACCGTCACATATCCGCCGGTCGAGAAAACAAACTGCACCTGATTCTTGCCAAAAAATTTCCAGGCGTCGATCACGCCGCCTATCACGCCAAACAATCCAACGATCGTAGAGAGGGAACATCTGCGCTGGAGCTTCCCGCTTCGAATTCCCACAAACGGAACACCTCGCTCGCTCGTCATCCGCTGTTCGACACTGACTGAGTTTTTCTCACCCTCCATTCCCCGTTTTCCGCCGAAAAAGACTATCCGACTATCAGTTGAGGGATGCCTTGACTTCAATGCATCGATGACGGAAAGTGCGGTGACCGTATGTCCTCCGGATCCCCCACCGGTGAATACGATCTTTCCTTTTGATGACGGCGTCGACATGGTCAAGCTTTCCTGATTTCTATAACCATCACTGTTTATGTGAATGTCTGCTTACGTTCAATAATATACCCACACCCATGAGCGCGACAACCATTGAAGATCCACCATACGACAGGAACGTCAGCGGAACGCCGGTAACCGGGATCAAAGCAACATTTGCCGCCATGTGCAAGAAGCCTTGGAATACCAGCCAGAACCCGATACCTCCCGCAAGCAGTTGACCGAGCTTGTCCGGTGCGTTCACCGCGATCCGGAACGCCCGGATCAAAAGGAAAACAAACAGTGATATCAGGATCAATCCGCCGATCATCCCCATTTCTTCAAGAATGATTGCAAATATCGAGTCTGTGAACGCCGTGTTCTCAACAAGATAGCCGAAGCGCTGTCTCGACTCCCCGAACCCTTTTCCCCAAAAGCCACCTGACCCGATCCCGATCAGCACCTGCTGTATCTGGTATCCGGACCCTGTCGGATCAACAACCGTTCCCGATACGAGCAGTTCCATGAATGTCCGCACTCGTTCGAGACGGTACGATTCCAGTGCGACAGCGATCAGTCCTAGACCTAATCCGACCACACCGATTAATGCCGAACCAAGCGTGTGGACCATATCTCTTCCTGAAGAAAAGTACACCGCAAATGCGACAACACAGATAATGAGCGTAGTTCCCAGATCTGGCTCGAATAAAACCAGCCCACCGACGACCCCGAGAAGAACAAGAAACGTGAGTAGCTCATGGACGAAATGGTACCTCAGAGCCTCTCTTAGTGAGGAAAACCCCTTCCTGTCCTTCGCCAGCCACGAGCTGAGATACAAAATAAATACCGGCTTTGCAAGTTCTGCCGGCTGAAGCGGAATGCCGCCGATATAAAACCACCTCCGCGATCCATTGATCTCGGTTCCGAAGATAAGTACCAGTAGAAGGAGCGCGATCGTCACGATCATCGCAGGAAACGATAATTTCGCAAACGCACGATAGTCCCACGCATAAACCACGCCGGCCACAATCGACCCCAGGATCACCCACACGATCTGCTGTTTCACAAAATAGAAGCGGTCCCCGAACACCTGATCGGCATTGTAGATACTCGCCTCAAAGACCATCAGTATCCCGAACACTACGAGAATACCGACGAGAATGGCCAGAAGGACATCCGGCCGGCCAAGCGTACGGCCCTGTTTTGCTCTTGTGCGGCGCACCACTTGCGGGGGACGGCGACATTAGATACTATGAAATAACAGTAACATAGTCAGGAAACGAATTAAAGTGAACCAATATGCGATGCAGAGACCGACAGACCTCGGCCTGCTCATCGTCGTCGGAGGGCCGGGCGGGACCGGATCCACCACTATCGCGAAAATCCTCGCGCAGAAGTGGAATCTCCATCGGGTCTATGCCGGAGATATGATGCGTAACCAGGACCGGCATCATAACCTTAACGGCTACCTGATCAACCACGCCGCCAAACACCCGGAAATTGACCGCAGTATCGATCAGTTCATGGTCCGCATGAGCTACTATCCAAATATCCTCATAGAGGGAAAATGCTTTGCCGCTATCGCAACGACCATGGGCATCCCCTGCTCACTTCGCATCTGGGTCACCTGTGACGTCCAGACACGCGTCTACCACATCCTCGAACGCGAAGGCATTCTCGCGAAAGAAGGCCACGTGAGCCCAAAGAGCGATATCTACCGAAAAACCCGCGACGATCTCATGCAACGACAAGCAAACGACATGAAGCGCTACCGAAAACTCTACGGTGTCGACATCAGCAAGCCGGAGATCTTCAACGATGTCGTGCTCGATAGCACAGGGCTCAATATCCCCTTCACCATCAAGAAACTATTTGACGAAATAAAAAACAACGATTCACTCCGTAAACGGTTCACGCCAAAACAACTAAGATATTAAGATCGTTCATATGGCAGGACCATCAACTCCGGTTCCGACAGGAAACGCCGGAACATTCGGGACCCCTCCCGGACCGTCAGCCGTGCCTTCATTTCCGACAGGTCCGCTCTCAGGTGCTCCACCCACTCCAGATCCGGTTGCTCCGCCTCCTAGCCCGGTCTCGAGCCCTCACGCACCACCGTCAACACCACTCCCGCCCGATAGAGCTCAACAAGTCGACCCGCAATTGACGAACAAGCTCCTGCCGGACGATCTATCATCTACCTGGCGACGCACGAAATGCTTGAACTGCGGGTATGTTCATGAGGGGACAACCGTTCTGACAACCTGCCCGAAGTGTGGGAATACTGATCCTGACAGGTTCGACGACCCCGCCAATTTATAGTGTGAAAACCTCTTTACAGCGGCGTTTTCCAACCACAGGTTGGCGCAGTGCCGGGGGCGGGGATCGAACCCGCACTCCCGCAAGCGGGAACAGGATTTTAAGTCCTGCGTGTCTGCCAGTTCCACCACCCCGGCTCAGTTCGTTGTTGGCAGATACTACATCAGGTGACGACGGGATTCGAACCCGTGAATAACGGTTTTGCAGACCGCTGCCTTAGGCCACTTGGCTACGTCACCGCTGAACCACTGCGATTATACCCTATTCACTCCACATACCGGCAAGTGTGGAAAGCGGCCGCACGAGAGAAGGTTTTTGCGAATGGTCCCGACATCACTTCTGTCTATTTCCGCTTACGTCCCATTCTTGAGACCATCAGTTTCGTTTTGACGAGGCTGTCCGGCTCGAGTGACATCGAGTCGATGCCTTGCTGAACGAGGAACTTCGCAAATTCAGGATAATTCGAGGGTGCCTCACCACAGATACCGACCGTACGTTTATACCGGTGCGCAGTCTTAATAAGCGATGACAACATCCGCTTGACCGTTTCGTCCCGTTCGTCATACAGGTAGCTGACAAGCGCGCTGTCCCGGTCAAGCCCCAATGCAAGCTGAGTGAGGTCGTTTGTGCCGATGCTGAACCCGTCGAAGAGTTTTGAGAATTTGTCCGCAAGCACGACATTTGAAGGGATTTCACACATCACCAGGACCCGCAGACCATCCTTGCCACGAGCAAGTCCGTTTTTCGAAAGTAAGCTCAATACATCTTTTCCCTCGTCAATCGTCCGACAAAACGGCACCATAATCTGAACATTGCGTAGACCATGCACCTTCCGTACACGCACCAGCGCCTCGCACTCCATTTCAAACGCCTCCTTAAACGCAGGGCTCATGTACCGTGACGCACCTCTGAAACCGATCATCGGGTTCGATTCCACCGGCTCGAAGAACTTTCCTCCAAGCAAGTTCGCGTACTCGTTTGTTTTAAAGTCGGACAAACGGACAATAACGTCCTTGGGATAGAACGCCGCGGCAATGCGGGCGATACCGTGGGAAAGTTTATCGACATAAAACTCCCGGCCGGACCGGTACCCGCGGATAACCTCCGTGATTTGGGCGCTCTCCTTAGGATCCGTCACTTTTTCGGGATGCAGGAGGGCATTTGGGTGGACTTTAATGAAATTCGAAATAATGAATTCCTCACGGGCAAGTCCTACACCGTCCGAGGGGAAGTCGGCACATTCGAAAGCCGCATCGGGATTGGCAAGGTTGAGCATAATTTTTGTTTTCGTCTTTGGAATCGTTCGCAGGTTCGTCTTTTTGATCGTAAACGGAACGTTGCCCTCGTACACTTTTCCGACTGTTCCCTCCGCACAGCTGACCGTCACGGTCTTGTATTTTGGAAGGACAGATGTACCGTGGATCGTGCCGACAATGCACGGAATTCCCAGTTCACGGGACACGATTGCCGCATGGCAGGTCTTCCCGCCTGAATCGGTCACGATTGCGGCGGCCTTCTTCATGATCGGCTCCCAGTCAGGGTCTGTCATTTCGGTCACAAGGACATTGCCTTTTTGAAAGTCGGCTATCTGACGAACGTCTTTCACCAGTTGGACCATACCCGTCCCGACCTTCGACCCAACGGCAGTTCCTTCAATAATGACTTTTCCGGATTTGTTCATGACATATTCTTCAAGTACCCGAACATCACGGCGGGTGTGCACCGTCTCCGGACGTGCCTGAACAATGTTCAGCTCACCGGAAACTCCGTCTTTCGCCCACTCTATATCCATGGGTCGGCCGTAGTGCTTTTCTATAGTGACGCCCCACACTGCAAGCTGTTTCACCTCATCGTCGGTTAATGAAAATCGTCGCCGGTCTGATGCAATGACCGGCACATTCTTTGTCATCTCATTTCCTTCCATCGAGTACACCATGCGCAATTCCTTGCTTCCGAGCTCTTTTGAGATGATCGGATCATGCGATGTGTCGATCATCGGTTTGAACACAAGAAATTCATCGGGAACAACCCGACCTTTGACAATATTCTCTCCGAGGCCCCACGCTGAATTAATGAGTACGACATTACCGAACCCCGATTCGGTATCGATCGTGAACATCACTCCTGCACTCGCTTTGTCGGAGCGCACCATTTTCTGGACACCAACAGATAATGCCGTCTGCAGGTGGTCAAATCCCTGGTCTTCACGGTACGAGATCGCACGGTTCGTAAAAAGCGATGCGATACACTTCTTGCAGATATCAAGAAGCGAATAAGCACCACGAACGTTAAGATACGACTCCTGCTGACCGGCAAATGACGCGTTCGGAAGGTCCTCGCTCGTGGCAGAACTCCTCACCGCCACATCGACAGCCCGGGAACGGTAGCCGCTCGAGAGTTTCTGATATGCCTGCACGACTTCCTCCTGCAGGTCTGAAGGCAGGGGACTTTCCAGGATCATCTGTCGAATGGCAAGGCCGCGCTCAGCGAGGTCAGCAACATCATGGGTATCAAGCTTCTGCAAGATTTGTTTGATCTTTCCGTCGAGATTGTTCGATCGTAAAAAGTACCGGTACGCTTCGGCGGTCAGTGCGAACCCATTTGGGACCCGGATGCCTTTCTTTCCGAGTTTTTGGCACATTTCTCCAAGCGATGCATTTTTGCCACCGACCAAGGGAACATCTGACACACGGATCTCGTTAAACCACAGGACATATCGTTTCTTTCCTGATTTCATGTCTTTGGGTGCAAATTTATCTTAAACACATGTCCCGAACAGTATTATGCCGAAATAATTGTCTCCACCCGGTTTATCTCGAGCATATTTGTCTCCCCCTGTCCCAAGATGTTCGATCCCGCAACGACAACGACCAAGTCGGTCCGGGTCACATATCCTTTCTCAACCGCACTCCTGACCAGAAGCTGGATACCCGAATCCCGTGTTGACGAAGAGTCGGTGAACACATCGGCCGTTATACCTCTGGAGATTGAAAGTTTCCGTGCAGATGACGGATCACGGGTGAAGGCAAAAATCGGCTGACGGAGATGGAACCGCGAAATGGTCCTCGCGGTTGTTCCGGTCGCCGTCGCGACCAATACCGCGTCCACGGGAAGCACATCACAGCAATCCTTGACTGCCTGAGCAATTGCATTCGTTGTAGGTTTCGCGATCATTGTCGATGAAGCCTCAACCGGAAGGACGGTCTTTTCTACCTCGCGACTAATCCGTGCCATTGTTTCAACTGCTTCAGCCGGATACGAACCGACACCTGTTTCAGCAGATAACATGACCGCGTCCGCTCCATCGAAAATTGCCGTCGCGACATCGCTCACCTCGGCCCGCGTAGGACTGATACTTTTTGTCATCGATTGCAACATCTGGGTCGCGACAATGACTGGCTTTCCGATCGTATTGCATTTCGATACCAGTTGCTTCTGCAGGACCGGGACCCGCTCAAGCTGGATTTCCAGCCCGAGATCTCCTCGCGCGACCATGACCGCATCGGATACCTCAAGTATCCGGTCGAAATTCGTCACGGCATCCTCGTTCTCAATTTTTGAAATCACCGCAATCCGTGGATCTGAAAGTAATTCTCTGATTGAAAGAATGTCCGCGTCCGATCTGACGTACGAAGCCGCGACAAAATCAACCCCTAGCTCACGCGCGAGCAGAATATCCTCGTAATCCTTCTTGGACATGCCGTTGAAGTTGATCGTTATTCCCGGGATCATGACTGACTTCCTCGAGCTCACCGTCCCTCCCTGCGTCACCACCGTCACAATCTCACTTCCCCGTACCTCAGTGACCTGCAGGCGGACCGCACCATCGTCAATCAGCACAACAGCGTTCACCGGCACCTGCGGAGCAAGATCGACAGACGAATCGGTCTCGATATACACTCCATCAGCGGTCGGATGGGTGAACAGTGAAAACGGCTGTCCTTGAGAAAGCGTGAACGGGGAGGAAAGCGAAGAGATCCTGAGCTTGTGCCCTTGTGTGTCAATCATAATGCCAATCCTTCCCGAAAGACGCCGCACCTGTTCTGTCACCCGCCGCATTTCCGCATGATCGGCAAACGAGGCATTGATACGGACAACGGTCATTCCAGCATCGATCATACGCTTGAGAACCGCATCATCCCAGGAAGAAGGGCCGATTGTCGCAATTATCTTTGTTTTAGGGGCATTTTTGGGCAGCATGTGGTAAACTTCACCAAGTATACTCTAGAAACAATTGTCAGGGCAACACGGAGGAAGACAGTACACCACCAATCGTGTTCTATCAGTTGTTTCGTACGCCGCAGGGAATTTACGAGTCCGGTATTTACACGCCGCCGGAGATCTTTATAATAATGATGCAGTGACGGGAAGAACTCCCTCCCGGACGGTCGGATGATCAGACGCACCCCGGAAATTGAAGTCCTTTCTGCCACGGACATAAATCGTGACCCACGCAGTCATGACAATGGGATCATTAAAAAAGCTCCTTTACAACTTCGTTATCGGCTCGATGATCTTTTTCATCGTCGTCGTCCTTCTGCCCGGAATACGGACATCCGGGATGCTCCTCCACTGGCTGATGGCTTTCGCCGTGTATAACGTCGGGCTACTCATTGTTCCACAAACACTCCGATTCCTGACGCTTCCGCGAAATTTCCTCACCTACTGGGTGTTCAGCGCGGTCACCAGTTTCGCATCGATCTACGCCATTTCCATGTTCGTGCCCGGACTGACGATCCATGAAACACTGATCGATCCGGTCAAGCTCGGGATTGTGACCGTCGACCCGTACACGCTTTCAAAAGATCTTACGATGATTGCCGCCGCAGTCCTTTCCGGTTTCATGAACTCGGCGCTCATCTGGCTTAAAACGACCCCCGAGTAGCGTAGTATAATGTATTGAATAACTGCTTATAAAAGCACTACTAATATCAATCTCTCATACATGGACCTCAAAACAGGAATCACCATCGCACAGATAATCATTGCCGTGCTTGTCGTCGTCACGATCCTTCTGCAGAACAGAGGAGAGGGCCTCGGCAGTTTCTTCGGCGGAGGCGGAGAAATTTTCCGGACCCGGAGAGGCGTTGAAAATCTGATGTACTACGTGTCACTGGGCCTGTCTGCACTTCTTGTCGTACTTTCTATCGTCAACACATCGCTTTCATGAAAATCAGCCGCGTTCCGGCCGGACCGCGCATGAGAAGGACGCGGACCTCGCCTGATACTCCGCGCCCACAGGTCACTCTTCCGAAATTTCAGTACGATCCGGACGCACCACAAAGCAATATCATCTTTAGCGACACGAAACCCCTTCCAGGGATCAGCATCGTGCAGAGATTACGCACTTTTTTCTGGTTCTATCCGGATTTTTTGCTCAAGCTGATCCATCACCTGCGGCCCTTAAGCTATCTGCTGTTGTACTCGCTTCTCCTTCTGCTCGCATGGAGGACCGTCGCGTATGCAAACAGCAATCCCCGCTCGGTGATCGGCCGTCCGCCGGAGCAGATACTAAAGGAAGGCGTCATCGGTAATATTTCGTCGCTCAATCCGCTTTTTGTCACCCATAATCAGGTCGAGCGGGATATTCAGGCCCTCATTTTCAATAGGCTCGTTCAGACAGGGCTTGATGGAAATCCCCATCCGGAACTCGCACAGACATGGGCCATTTCAAAAGACGGAAAGGAATTCACGTTTTTCCTCCGCAAGGACGTTTTTTGGCATGACGGAGAACGGTTCACGGCAGATGACGTCATTTTCACATTCGAGACCGTCCAGAAGCTGACAAATCAGGACAGCTATAGCGAGGAATTCACGAATATTTCGTTTGGAAAAATTGACGATTTCACCATCGTCGTGACACTACCAGAAACAAATCCTACACTTATGGACTCGCTGGGACTACCCATCGTGCCGGAGCATATTTTGGGAGAGACGCGGCTGTCCGATCTCCGCTTCTCCGATTTCAATTCATTTCCGGTCGGCACCGGACCGTTCGCCGTCACCGCGAGTACGGCTGATTCCATTGAACTGACACGAAATACGAAGTACTTCGAGAGCGCTCCGAAATTGGAAAAAATCATTTACTCGTTCTTCTCCACTGAATCAGAAGCTCTGGAAGCGGCAACACGGTTTGAAGTGCATCTTCTCGGGCAGGTCTCACAGCATATGCGTTCAGAGCTGTCCGGCTACGAGGCATACAAAACATATCAAAGTACCATGGACCTCAGACACAAAGTTGTCTTTACAAATTTGAGAGGCACCGGGGCACTTTCCTCGGCTCAGGTGCGGCATGCGCTTTCTGCCGCGACCGACCGCGATTCACTCACCGCCTCCCTGTCCAACGGCGGGTCATCATCGCTTGGTCCGATCCATGAATCGTCATGGGCGTTCGACCCCGAAATTGACCGGTACACGTTTGATCTTACACGGGCAGGCTCGCTCCTCGACGAAGCGGGATGGACACTTCCAGGCGACGGATCGGGACAATACCGGCAGAAGGACGGCGCGGAACTTGAAATCCGGCTTTCGTTCCTTGACACTCCGGAAAACACCTCGATTGCTCAAGCACTTGCTGACCAGTGGAAAGCGGCGGGCATACAGCTTATTGCCGACCCGCAATCCTACGAACGTATCTCGAGCGAAACCGTGCCACGGCGAAATTTTGAGGCATTGCTTTTTGAAATCGAGTGTACCGCAGACCCTGATGAATACAACCTCTGGCACTCGACAAAAGTCGATTATCCGGGGCTGAACCTTTCCGGCTATTCCTATGAGCGGGTGGACATTATTCTGGAGCGTGCACGGACAGAAGCTGACCGGGAAAAGCGGAAACGGGACTATTCTCTCTTCCAGCGGTATTTTATGGACGATATGCCGGCGCTGTACCTGTTCCATCCGTCATACACCTTTATTGCGCACTCGAGCGTCAAAGGTATAGAATTGCAGGACATGACTTTGCCCCAGAGGCGGTATGATACGGTTGAACAGTGGTACATCGATCGGTAGGGAGGAGGACCGAGATCTTTGCCTGCTAGTGGTATTAAAATCAATGCTGGAGTGGCGGAATTGGCAGACGCGCTAGGTTCAGGGCCTAGTTTCCTTCGGGAAGTGGGGGTTCAAGTCCCCCCTCCAGCACCATTCGGAGACTAAGGGTAAGGGGAAGTCTTACCTCCTACTTCCCGTCCCGGGACGTCAGTGAAATTTTGATGCGGTTTGTTTCTTTTGAGTTATCGTCCCCGGCGCTTGTCTTGAACGATTTCATGAACTCCTCACGTGAATAGACTTTTTTGGTAAGGGGCCGTTCGCGTGGACGTGGTGGAATTTCACGTTTCATCTCTTTTTCATGACGTTTCGGTACGACCGCCACTACCTCTTTTTCTTTCTCTTCGGTCACCACGTCGTTTGGGACATTTTCCGGTTCATTGTTCGGATTCTCTTTAATTTCCTCCCGTCTCTCATCCTTCTGTGGCACAATGCCGTTCCCGCTTCCGACACGAAGACCGGCGCTGGCAAACTTTTCTCTCAGAGAAAGCTTCCCGGGCGCATCTTCCGCAACGTCTTTCTTCTCAACATTAGAGAGCCAGTTTCCACGAGGGACAGACGATTTGGCCGCCCGTGACATCAAGGCCGACAGAACGATAAGAAGCAAAACAACCACAAGTCCCGCACCGCCAAGCACATACACATAGGTATCCTCGGTCACATATCGATCGAGCACATTGAGAAAAGGTGTCGTATCGATCCTCCGGCGGTCATCCTGATCTCCATCGGCGGCGGCTGGCTCCACCGACGCGCCCTCAACTTCTCCGACAGAAAACACATAGGCTTCAGAAAAATTGCTCGCATATCCGTCCTTTCTGACCATGCTGAGCGCGGTGTGGTTGCCTGAACCAAGCTCTTGAGAGACGGTGATTGACCATGCACCATCGGCATCAGCTTCCGTCTGCTCCGTCACCACCGAGCTCCCGACAAGTACAAGCACGGTGGAGCGCGGCAATGCCGTTCCCTCAAGTGCAACCGGTTCATCTTTTTTGTACTGAGTTTTCAATCCCTCGGCCCAAACCGGCGGACGCGGAATGACGATGATCGTTTCCTCGAGGTTTTGCGTTTCCTCGTTTTCATCATTAAAGCGAAAATTGAGCACATGGGACCCGACGGAAAGGGATGGCAGAAGGTATGGGCTTTTCACCAGAGAAAACCCACCTCCATCTATCTGCACCTCGACGCCAGTCTCGGTCGGCTCTACGAAGGTCACCGGAAGATTAGGATTATCTGTTTCATACGGGAGCTGGAGTAACAATGTGTCACGAAGTTTCTGCACCCGCTCCTGTTCTATCTCGTCAACCACCTGCTCGACCTGGGCGACGGTTGTCTCTTCCTCCATGGACAAACGCTGAGTTTCGGACAACGGTTCCGCGTCAATTTCTCCTACCGAATCCCCGACGCCCTGCACCTCTCCTTCGGCGGAATTCTGATCCTTGTTGACCGTCTGACGTATCTCCTCCTGAGTGCGATCACTTATCGTAACGAATTCTGAGAACTGGGTGCCAAAGAGAACCGCCCACAGGCCGACCATGCACAAAAAGACGAACCAATAGACAACGGAGATGGAACGGCGAGGACGATCAGCTCGGACAGGTGAACGCGTCCCGGATTTCGCGTGCCGGCCAGTATCAGACGTGCTGTTTTTCAATCGATCCTTCTGCTGAGACACGTTACAAAAAAAGGTATCACATCAATTTTTTCGTGTCAATTCCATGAAAATCGGGAAAAGGGACACTCAATACCACATCTTCTCGCCTTAAAAGAACAAAATTCCGTTCCCTCGTACCGTCCCCACAACACACTACAGACCTTCGAACACGTGCTGTTCAATCCGCTCACGAGCCGCATCCTGCGCAAACTGCGGCTGATAGGTGTCCGAGAGCAGTGTCGGAAAGATCTCGAAGCCAAGATACTTCTTTTCATAAAAATAGTGTCGCACCATGATCCCCTCACGGGTATCAAGCGACCATGTCTGATCGAACCAGAAATTGCCAAGACTGTAGAAAATGAGGCTATCCCCATAGAACTCAACTGGCTGGACCCAGTGCGGATGCACCCCCGATACAACGTCAGCTCCCGCGTCCACCGCTATATGCCCGAACTGCGTCTGATAGGAATTGGGCTGTCGCTCGTACTCGTTGCCCCACTGCATATCGACAAAGACGAAATCTGCTTTTTCTGATGCCGCGGCTATATCAGCGCTCAACGCGGATTCCTCAAGATACGCCGAGCCAGGCGATTCAGGGCCTGCATAGTACTGCGCCGGCGGGATCATGTTGTAGCCGAGAAACGCCACACTGACCTGTCCCGTATCGACAATTGCGGGTGTGTGCGCCTCGGTAGCATTGCGCCCCCCGCCGAAATATTTCATGTTCGCGTTGGTATAGAGCTCGAGCGTGCGATTAAACCAGTCAACGCCCGCATCAAGAATATGGTTACCGGTCAATCCCACCACATCAATTCCCGCCCACGTCAGCAGATCAAACGCCGCGGTCGGCCCGCAGAACACCATCGTCCAGCTATTCTGCACGCACGTGTCGGCAAACGAACTCTCGTTGCTGATATGCGCGATATCCGCTGACCGCAGAAGCTCGGCAATCTCGCGTCCGGCATACAGCCAATCACCTCGCTGTGTGCTCTGCTGGTACAACCCCCTCGCCCCCACAACAGACGTTCCCGTCACCACAACGGTCGATATTTTCCCGGGATCGTAATTAGCCTCTCCCAGTTTCTCCTGTAAATACGAAAACAGATCACCACGCTCATCACCAGAGAGCCACACTTCATCAACCAACGGACACGTTTCAATGTTCTGACGGTTCGTCAGTGAGCAGTCTGCGATATCCACTTCTTTCACCGCAGGAGTGAACAGATCAAAGGGTGCGACGGCGATGCGCTGCGTATTTTCACTGAGTGAAGTTGCAATATCATCGACCGTCTCAACCGAAACACTTAACCCGGCAATCCGGTCAATATCGTCACGGTCCTCTCCGATGATAAGCGAATACTGGCGACCGCCCGTTTCAAGCGAACCTGTCCCAAGCAATGTCATCAATTCTTCATGAGAAATTTCGCGAAGGGGGGATCCGTAATCCACCATCACGCCATAATATTTCCGCCACACTAGATCCGATTGACCTCCAGTGTCTTTTTGCCGGTCTTCTGTAGAAACAACCAGCGTGCACTCCTCCGCCGCTTCTCCCGAAAATCGCCGAAATTCCATATCGGAACGCTCTTTTTTCTTCCATGTTTCTGCATAGATCGCAGCCGTGTCCGAAACGTCGAGGCTTACACACAAAACTCCGGGATCGGACTGGGTCGCTTCGATTGTTTCTTCCCGTTCGAACAGACGTGAAATAGCCGATAGATCCAGAATGTCGCGCTTGACTGCAAACCAGAGAAGGCCTGCAAGCCCGATCAACCCGAGAAAGACGAACAGAAATGCGAACAGGCGGTAGTTTCGTGCCGACTTCGAGTGCTTCACTTCTGAATGAATCTCCATTGTTTCCGCCATCAGATCGAATTTTTTAACTACGTGCGGTGGTGATTACGGGAATGACCGGAAAACAGACACCCGACACCACCCGGCACTTCGCACCGACGCCTACGAACCGCACATGTACAGTGTTTTGGTGTCTGTTACCTTGTCCACCCATAACACCCCGTCAAGGTGGTCATACTCGTGCTGAACAAAAATTGCCCGCTCGCCGGTGATTTTTTCTCTTTTCCGCTCAGCCTTCCGATCCATATATGATACCTGCACCTCGCGATACCGCTTGACCACCCCGCACAAACCGGGCGTGCTCAGGCAACTTTCCTCACTATCGATCAGCTCACTCGAGGGAAACTGCAGTTCAGGATTGATCAACACATCATAGGACGGATTCTTCTGGTTCGAACCCTTGCTCATGATAAGAACGATACGCAGAGGCTCGGCAATTTGAGGCGCGGCAAGACCCGCCGTCATGAAACCCCTCTCGGGCGTTTGCGACGCCGTCTCGATCATATCATCAATAACTTTTTGGATGGGCTTCGATGAAATATCCTCGGGAAGCACCGCCATAGCCTTCTGCCTCAGAATTTCTGATCCCATCAACACAATTGGTCGCACTGCCATAACACCGCAATGATACCATAAATTGTAAAGAATACGACAGGATGGGGGTGGACGGACCAAGGGGATCGGCATGGATATTACTCTGGTGTGCAGGTATAAGCCACCGGTCAGGGGCTGAGGTCTGGTTGTTGGTCGGGAGCACCGATCCGAAGTTGGCAGTCAGAGGCAAAAGGCTAGCTCAATGCGCAATATTGAACTCTGTTGTATAATCCACTTGACCACGCGCTCTTTTGATGTTCGAATATTGATATTCATAGCGTTTTTTCGAGTAGCGCCAATGGAACCTGCACTATGCATCCATTATGGCTAGTCTCGGGAAAACAACCTCCGTGGTGGATGTAGCTCAATCGGCAGAGCACTGGTTTGTGGCACCAGTGGTTGTGGGTTCAAGTCCCACCATCCACCCCAAGTGGGAATTTCACGCAGCGCAGCATCAAGTTTCTCCCTTGAAATGGGCACTTCTGCAGGTTCTAACCTGTCAACAACTTTCTTTACATCCTCCGCAACAGTGGAAACTACCTCAAGCGGTTCTTGTACCTCTATCATAACCTTTTTGTCTTTCAGCGTGAGGTTATAGCCAATTTGAGCTGCTATCTGCCTTTTCACGTGTGGGGATCCGTTCTCAAACTTATCCTTGGCGGTTACAGCGAGTTCAAACACTTCGTCAGCCTTATCCAGCCACTCGTTCACCCGCTTATCGGTCTGATTTAGCATGCTTTTCAGCTCTTTCTTTTCCCTTTTCAGTTTTTTGAGCTTACGCTGATAGGAATCCTCGGGAACATCCCCATCAAGCCATTTGTCGACAAGTTTATCAATTCGCTCCAAGCACTCATCATACCTTTTTCTGTTCAGTTCTAGGGATTGCTCCCTAATACCCTTCTCCTTTGCATGGTCGATTTTAAGCTGTTCCAGCGCCCACAGGTGAAATTCTTTCGGTATCCGTATGGTTTCAATAGCAGAAAGTATGTACTTTTCAAGGTCATCAACCGTGATTGCTGGTTGGCTGCAAGCGCCTTTCTTTTTTGTGCAATGATAATAGGTGTATCTGTGAACATTTCCGTTTTTCTGCTTTTTGACATGGTTCTCTGCTGTTACAGAGCAGCCACATTCACCGCACTTGATGATTTCTCCCGCATAGGGATGGAAATGTCGCTGTGGCCGTGCCCTATCTTTCCTACCAACCGCTTTAAGTATTGCCTCGTGTTCGTCCTTTCGTATCATCGGCTCATGTTTCCCCTCGTGCCATTCTCCGCTATTGCCTGGATATTCAAATGCCCCGTAATAGAAAGGGTTTACGATTTGACGATAGAAAGCACTTCGTGAAATTGGCTTTCCCTTCCTATTAATCAGGCCACTCTTTTGAAGGAAGCGAAATGCTTCTATCGGAGTCATAGCAGACGATGCAATGGACTCAAGAGCATACTTCATCAAATCAAACCTTTCTGAATCAATAATGATTTCCTCCTCAGCAAGTTCGTTTTCCAATTTCAAGGCAGGATTGTGCTTGTAACCGAGCGGCAATGTCGAAATTGGATACCAACCTCTATTCGCTTTCTCTACAAGCCCACGCCGTGTATCGACACTCAAGTCACGGCTGTACTGGTTATTCACACCAAATTCAACATACATCATCATGACGTTGTCCTCTGGCAGCCAATTCCTGTCATATGTGCGGATATGCTGTATTTCGCCACGTTGTAACAGTCCCATTATGACACCAGCGTCATCGGGGTTGCGTGAAATTCTTGAAAGTTTCCAAGCAAGAATCCCATCGACTTCACCGCTCTGAATCCTCTGCACCATATCGTTGAACACTGGCCTACCTGGATGATAGCCCGATTTGTACTCCTTCAATACATCGACTACTTTCAATCCTTCATCCGCAGCCACTTGTTTCATAATGCGGATTTGTGCAGGAACAGAGGCGACCTGTCTATGCTTGTCCTCAGACGATTTCCGTGCATAGAGCAGATAGCGATTTTTTGAGAAGTTTGTTTTTTCCATTTTCATACTCATACAAAAAGGGCAGCTCGGGTATACCTAACCAACCTGCTCAACGAGAAGGCGATTAGCCAAGCCGCCCTTTCTGTCGTCGAGCTATGCAGGTTAGGTATACACTATCATTTTACATAGTTTCCTCCATAATTCAAACTTACAGACCATCAATCATCCGTTTAATTTCCTCCTTCGAGTAGCTCCGCCTGTTCTTTTTCTTTTTGGCATTCATGTTTGCAATGATTTCTGTGGCTCTATCAAAGTCCATCCGTCCATATCCGAAAAAAGTAGTGCTCAAATTCTCATGTCCAACGCTTACGCTAATTGCTTTCAGCTCCTCAACAGTTTCTGCTCTGGAGAATGCTTCCGAAATATGCGTATGGCGGTACTTGTGAGGTGAGTAGTAGTCAAGCTCCGCATCGTTGCAGCGTTTCTTGAATACTTTACGTATAGAATCTGCACTTTTCCAAAATCTTGGCTCTACCCCTTTCACCACAAATGCAAGCGATGTCCCTCCCTCCTGTTCGAGCAACGTTCTCGGGAACAAAGGGTCTTTATGTGTGAACAACTTCTCCTTTATCAGATACTCATGCCAATCAAGAACATACTTAACCAAGGTTTCGTCAAACTCAAACATCCTTGTCACAATCTGCTTTGAAAACTTAGTGTGAACACCCTTGTTCGGTTCCTGATGTACGACAAGCTTTTCGGCATCGAAACAGCCGAGTGGCAAAGTGATAACTGCCTGGTCTCTCATTCCTGTCAGTAGCGTGAACGCAATCATGGCTCTGTCCCGCATCGCAATTTCGTCATCTCCTTCAATTGAGCTGCACAGTTTTTTCACATACTCAACCGAAGGATAATCAGGTAGAGCGGGTGCTGTTGCTTTTCGGGAATCAGCCTTGCTCAGCTTCAGAAATTGCACATCGTAGGATGATACCCTCGATTTGTATCCTGGTTGTCCCGAAAGCCACATGAGAAAGTTGTTCACATGACGAAGCACGTCGTATTGTGATTTGAGCGAGAGTACTTTCTGTGTTCGCTCGTTCTTATTCGTAGCAAGATATTTTTTGAACTGCCGTGCACCGTTCTCATCAAAATTTCTATAGTCTGCATCCTTTGTAAATTCCTCGTACTTCCAGATAGCTTTCTCAATTGCCCGAACCGTTGCTTCTGAGTATCCTTCAGCCTCCTGAAGCCAGGAAAGATACTTCCGCTTCACTCGTTCGTTTTTGCCTTTGCATTTGCTCATTATTATAATGTTTTGAATTTAACTGTATGTGAGTGTTCGGGACGGCTCACTCAAAACCAATTAATACCGATTCATCTTTTCTCAAAGAGTGGTAAATTTTCAAAGGCAGAAAGGTCTGATGGTGTCTCGATTTTTTCCAAGGATTTTGCCCCACCCCCTACCGCAGAAAATCGGTTTACAACAGAACCGCACCCTGCGCACGTTCCCTTGAGCACCACAGATACCTTTCCGCTCCCAAGCTGTCTCCTAGTGTCAACACATCTGACCCTCACCCCATGAACCGCTTTTCTGCATTTCAGGCAATAGAACTCCCCCTCCTTTAGAGTAACTCGGGACTTGCTCCTTTTTTCACTTAGATACCTTCGCACCTCACTCCCTTCAAACAGGAACGGCCTTGAAACGTCATCAATTGGCTCCATACCGCCTTTAGACCAACCCCTCACGGTCTGGACGTGGACACCAAAGACCTCCGCAATCTCCTCTGTTGTGTAAGAGCGTTTACTGATTATTTTCCTTACGTCGTATTTCCTTCCCATTTTTTTGATTCATGCTTATATTTAATTGGTCTGCATACACAATCCTGTACAGATTCAGCAGTCGTGTCGCCCTCTCAAGCAACTCTGAATCCGAGAGCATCACTCCGTACCGCTTCCGATACATTTCTCTGAATTGTTCAAGTGCCTCAGCTGAAATTGCCATCGTCGTACCCGCTATACATTCGGTTTTTGATACTTTTGAGCGCATTGAACAACTCGACTGGATTGATACGGAGCTTTCCCCGCCAATAGTCACGGATGACTTCGTCGAGTTGTGTACTGTGTGAAAAGAAAAAGAGAGATTTGCCATGCGGATTGCGTTCCAGGTTTTCCAGAGGAAGTCCTGATGCCACACACACCGCAGCAAGGTTGAGGTCGTAGGTGGTAAAGTACATATCCTTATTTTTCATGCGATACTCAGACTAATATGTTAGTAACCGCATGAACCACTTCACCAAAAAGGCCTGTCAAGTGTTTTGAAAGCGAGATTCAACAGTACTTCGTAAAAGACCGTATTGACAACGAAGACAGACCCCTTCGTAAAGTTGTGTTTGTGTGAATTTCGTGAAATCGCTACTTCACCAGAGATTTTGGTGAAGGCCGTGGTGAACTACTGCATACAACCAAGTTCGGGGTTCAATCCCCATTTATTCTCAGGAAAGCAGTAAAATATTTCTCTAACCTTGTACTTCTTGCATAACCGATTAACCTCAGCTATCCGAGTAGTGATTGTCTTTGCACTTGAGGCTAAGTTCTTATCCGCCATTTCCTGAGCCTTCAGGTGAGGTCTCCCGTATTTGCGTATAGTGTAAAGATGTTGAAGTATCCTGGCTGCCTGTGGCCGTATTTTCTCGGTATACTTGTAGACAGCACCATCCTTGAAAAGCATTAACTCAAAAGATTTTCCGTCTTTTTGCGCTAGTAAAATATCCTTGTCCAACGGTAGGCTTTCTGCATTACCAAAACCATCATTTCCAAGCAGTTTTGAGAACAAACCTTCATCAACAATTAACCCGCTCTCCTCAATACTCACAAAGTCAGATAGACAAATCATAGCTTCAGGTGTCGTCCCGATATGCTGACTATCCCCAAGCCAAATGACAGCTTTGTGGGATTTATTGATTGAATTGTGCAGTCTAACAATATCGTTAGGAGTGTCACAAAGCGACAAGTAGATATGAGTATCTCCCCTTTTACCGAGAAATGTAAGCCCGTCTGCATATCTGTAATCCTCGGAATTATCGAGAAGTAATTCAGTAGTAAGCAAGGAGCAGAATACTCTCAGGTTGAACCGCCAAGCATTCAACTCTGCTACAGGAATTTCCTCCACACCACCGCCATCATAAGAAATGAACGGCTTGTTTTCATGAACGATGACCTCCTCAAGCGAGGCGTCATCTCCTTCAATCATATGCACAGATTCGACCTGTTCAAGAAGACCATTTTCATGTAAAAGCGATGCTATTTCCGTATACTCACGCTCAATAAGCCGTTCGGAAATTGCATTCGGATATGAAAGAATTATTTGTCTAAGCAATGCGTTCCTGTTCATACTCTTTCTCCAATCCCCATTTTGCAAGATATTTTCGAGTCTTTGTGTGCAGGGGTGTATCGCTCAAGTTGCATTTATCGGGAAAGGTTAGCTGCATTGTCACCCGTCCTTTGCGCCCTTCTCCCCGATACTTCACTTGGATACGTGCCTGGTTTACGAAGTAATGGCTGGGGTGCATGTTCTGTCGTGAAAGGTATTCCTGCATTGTTTTCACGCCATTAAATTCTTTTAGGTCTATCGTCACCTGTATCGTCTTATCAAGTCTACCTACCAGTCGCAGGTGCTTCAGCCCGACACTCTCTATCATGTCCTCGGGTTCGGTCAAAAAGACAAAGTCGGGTCGCAGTAACTTATCAAGCTCGTAGATTTTCTGATAATCATCTACTGGTTTTTCATCCTCAAGGACAGCCTCGCTGAAAAGGTCAAACAGGTCTTTTATTGTTTTTCCTCGATAGCTCGATGCCACCTCCAGCGTTCCTGTCTCGGGATAGTAAATGTAGGTAATTTGAAAGGATGGGCGGCGTGTTACACGTTTGAGGTCATCCTCTTGGTACTCTAGGTCTGATTTTTTGTAGTCCTCGGGATACAGGAGAAAGCATGCCCTGTCCTTGAATCGGTACACTTCGGCTCTGCATTGCTTGCCCTTTCCATACTTTCCGATAAGATACTCACTTAACCTTGAAGTCAATGCCTCGGTTCTTAGCTCTGCCTGGTCTACGGATACCTTTTTCAGGTCTACTCGTCGTGATTTATTTGCCAGCGTTGTTGTATCGTGCAAAACACGAGCCGATTCAAATATTTTCGGTTGATGGAGGAATGCATAGAATGCTTGGTTTGTGCAGTTCTCAATTTCCTCAATATCATGTTGGAGTGAAATACCGTAACTGTCAGCCACGGTGAGTATGGATTCTAATCCGAACTCAGAGGCCATTTCCTTTACCTCACTGAAATCATACTCCAATTCATTAAGCTTCTCCTGCGGGAGAGCCTCGATAAGAGCCTGCAAGGCCTCCACACGCTCGTTGTCACTGCTAGCCTGGGGTATTGTAATATTGATGCCTTTCTGCTCGAAATACTGCTTGAGAAGGTCATCGTCTATATAACGAAGGAAGTTCGGGATTTTGAAGTACTGCGCCATAGTTGTCTTATACTAATATTTACTCGGGCAGTACTGGAATTATACCGTCAATGCGACGTTTGTGGAAGGTGTGCATGTGAGTATGTTCTACTCTCGTCCCAAAATCATCCGCTCAACTTCGTCACGGGCATTCTCGACACCCGTATCCGCAGTTTTTCGTTTACTATGAATTGAACTCCTCATGGATGCACACTTCTGTGCAATTTCCACTTGTTTGGCTTTTGACGGTACAGGAATCAGTAGGTTTTGGACATTCGGCTTCGATGTGTTCGGTCTAACCGTAACAACATTCCAAGTATGACGTATTTGTCTCTGTACCAGCTCTGATGAAAGAACCTCAAAGAGATAGTCCTGAGTCAGAATCCCATCATCGGCACGTATCACAAAGGAAAAGGAACCGAAAGTATAGCCATCACACTCACTTGGAACCATAGCCACCTTTCCCGTCGTGCTACCGCACTGCACCATAAGTATGTCGCCAGTTTTAACTCTTTTTTCATCAAGTCTTGGTGTATCAGTCTTTATATATTTTACGTCAGACATATCGATTGAGCCATCAGACTTTATATTGGTTACCCTAATCATCGGAACCCCCTCGTCTTCGCTTCGAGCATAATCCTGTGTGGGCATAAGACCGTAGTCAATAAGTTTTGTCAGATTGACGAGTTTTTCAACTCTCTTATAGTTATTGATTGAGGTATACATTCGTGAAAACACGGGTGAATGATAATAGGGGTCTAGTCGATCTTTAACATCTTGCGACAGGGCTACGTAAGCCATTGACTTTGACCCTCCTGGTAAGGATATCTCCAATGCTTTTACAACAAAATCCGACAATTCCGTTTCGATTTTCTTTGCCTCCTACTCAAGTTTTCGCTTCTTTTCATAGGCTTCCTTCATAATTGTAACAATCTTTTCTTGAACGTCTTGGGGAGGAACTGGTACAAAAACAGAGGACAGTGCATTTTGCGAAATGCTTCCCATTATTGCACCAACGGCATTCCTTTCAAATTGAAGTCTTCCTAACTCGCTATTAATGAAAATAGCCATATACTCGGGAATAATTCTCTCCCCTAATCGAACACAAAAGACCTCGGAACTCACAATGGCCTCATCCGTAGTTTCGTAAACAGCAGCATTGCCATAAGAACCTTTCCTTGTTAAAAGAAGGTTTCCTTTTTTCGGAACTGCGCTCTTTTTTTCATTTAGCAATTTCTTTGGTACACGTTTCACCTTACGAAAGTGTACTTCCCCCTTTCCAATATCACCGACTCTAATATATGGAATCCCCTCATCAACAAAAGCCCTGTAATCAAGGCCATTCGTTACCCCAACCGTTAAATCTTGAAAACTACTGACAGAATACTTCGATTTAATTCTCTGCTCTAACATCTTGTATTTTGGTTGGTAGTAGTAGGCATCGAACCTAGAGCATATGTTTTTCCTGTCAACAACAAACGTCTGCATCTACACCCCCTTATAGTTGAATTTTTGCTTCTTGAACTTCGCATACTCCTCCAGAATAGCACCGAAATCATTTTTCGGGTCTTTTCGACCAGTCGCATCGTAGCCAATATGCTCCGCAATCGCCATGAAAATCGGATAGTTGCCCGTCCTCTCACCCTTACTCAACCGTCTTATGAACACAAGCGATGACTTCACACCAGCACCATAATGGGCAAATGCAAACTGCGGAAGTGACACCACCGCAAGCAACTGGCACTTCTCCATAATGAAATCCCTCACATACTGCAAAGACGAATTTGTCAAAATGCCATCTGGCAATACAATCGCCATCTTGCCTGTTTTCGGTTTCAGGAAGTCCACACAACGTTCAATGAAAAGAATCTCTGTCTTTTGCGTTGTCCTCGTCTTCCCATTATTTTTTCCTAACTCGTAATCATCCAAATAGTTTTTTTCCGTAGCCTTCACGGTAGCCCCAAACGGAGGATTCGTAAGTATAAGGTCGAACAGGTCTTGCCTGAATCCCCGATGATTATCTGTTATTTCCTCAAAATCACTGAGTGAATCCATGCTGATGACATTGGTGTGGCCGTCATCATGGATAATCATGTTCATCTTACATACTCGGGCAATCTGGTCATTAATTTCGATGCCATAGAGGTTATTCTGCGCAAAACGATGCCAGTGGTCTTTGGCCTCCGATTTGTCATAATTGCTTTCTGCAAAGGTTCTCACACTATCAAGCGTATTCAGCAGGAATCCCCCACTGCCACATGCAGGGTCAAGAACCAAATCGCTCTTACTCGGCTCAAGCATCCTCACACAAAACTGAATAATCTCTCGTGGCGTGAAAAATTGCCCCATTTTCCCCTTGAAAAAGTCCTCCATGAAACGCTCAAATGCGACGCCTTTAGTATCAAGGTCGGTAGCCCCGATAGCAATCTCCTGCAGGTGTTCCACTACACTGAACACAACCTTTGCAGGAAGCCGTATGTCCTCCTTGAAAACTTCGGCATCCTCCTGTTTTGCCTTCTGATAGATTTTGTCAATTCGCTTGAACACCTCCTCGGCGGTCTCGTGAGTTCCAACCTGAAAGGCATACTCCTTGCCTCTTGGTGTATCTTTCTCGTCTTTGAGCTTGCAGAAAAGAAGCTTTGATACTTCGTCAAATGCCGTGGTTGGAGCGAGCTTACCACCCTGCCATACCGTATCGTGCGATTTTTCGAGCGCACGGATAAGGTCTTCTCTTGAAACAGGCCTCAAATCTCGCTGAGTATCACCTTTTACAAAACGATATTTTGGAGCTTTGCCATATTTGACGGGAATGTCTGCAATAATATTTTTTTCTCTCTCACTGGCCTTGAAATTTGCCACGTCAAACGCTCTCTTGGTATTTCCTGCCACAACTATTGCATAGCTAGCTCGAAGGCTATTCGCATTGCCAAACGCCTGCTCAACTGCCTGCTCAAACTCCGCATTGCTTATGCCATCCTTTTTGCATTCGACAACTAGGTACGGTTTCTTTCGTTCATTGTCCTCATAGACGACTATGTCAGCACGGTCTTTCGGGGTTCTACGGGGTACGGTAACTTCAATGGCAATGTTCTGGGGTGAGTATTTATAATCGGTAATCAAATCAGAGTAGTAGGCAGCTCGTACTTTTTCCTCGGGATTCTTGAATGTGGTTGAAAAGTCCTTGCCAGCTTTGTAGGTAACCCGACTACTTTCTCCATCAAGAATAAGAGAACCCGTCCCGATTCCTTTTTCTATACGTTCTAGGAAAATGGAGTAATCGTTGTCGTCTGGCATAAGTAGCGAGTATCAAATTATCGAATCCATTGTAGTATCTTTTTCTAATTATGAGAAGCTGATATTTGCAAAAAATACGACCTCTGGTATATTAAGTGCAGAAAGGTTCAATAAGAATTAATATGAGTATCTAACAATAATGATAGGACAAACGCCTGATTTCCCTGGAAACCAAGGATTTCCTGATAGTAACATTGACCCCTCTTCCATTTCATCACAAGACCAGCCTGATGACCAACCATTTGAGTCAGGAATACAGTTTCGAGGAGGTGGTTCAGGACATTATGATAGAGAAAGGGAAGCGGAAGCTCTTACAGACCTTAGAAACACTATCAGAGATTACCTTATTGCTGCTTTTACAAAAGAGGATTTAGGCAGAGTTTTTCTATATTCCAGTGACCCAGAAATGCGTGCCATTCGAGACCAGATTGCAAAATCCTCAGGAATTGCAGGAGCAGCAGATGTCACGATTGAACACTCGCTCGCCCGAGGTATCGACTTAACAACTCGTGTAATCGAAGCCACAGCAGCAGCAAATCCAAGACGTTATCAACAATACAAACCGCTACTCGATGCTGGACTTGAAAAGGCTAGGCAGGTAACTCCGGAAAAAGTTGAATCAGAAACCCCGTCTGCAGTTGAGGATGAACAACATCAGCTCGCAGATGTTATCCGACAGTTCCTTCAGGCAGGTTTCGGAGACGATGACTTACGACGACTTCTCGTGTACTCCAGAGACCCACAAGTAGCTGCACTTCAGCACGATACAACAATTGATGTTGGGAAAACAGGAAATCTTGATAGAATTGTCGAATTAGCTCGGGCAAAAAATATCCTTCCCAATCTTGCAGTAGAAGCCGCACGCACCAACCCAAGAATGTATGCTCTCTTCGAGGGGGCAATTAGGGCAGAGCTTGCAAAGCTTGGTGAACAACAGAGACATAGTGAAAGGCCTCCGGTACAGCAACGAAGACCCGCTGCCCCTGCTAGACCCGCATATACGTCACCCCCTCCACAACCCCAGCCAACAAGACCAAGACCAACGGCTGCAGAACAACCGCCACATCGAATAACAGAAGCTGAGCAAATTGACAGAGAAGCCGACAGAGCAGCAAGATTAATTGAGGAGATGGAGAGGGAAAGAAGGACACAGGTCACGGAACGACCAGTTGCAGTGGAAGCTGAGCCGACAGAACCGGTAACCCTTGCTGATGGTTGGAGAGACCCGAGAACGGGGCAAATCAATCCTCCTTATAGAGAAATGCGTCAATTTTTTGAAACGCAGTTTCAAGAGTCTGATGACCCAGACAGTGACACCCGTCGATTCATCAAACTTCTTATGGATGACCCCAACTTTCAAGAAATCCGATATAGAATTGGGCTTAATTCAGATATGGGCGATGTCGTGGATGAGGCATTTGAATTGGCACGAACAAGGTTAAAATGGCAGGAGCTGATGAATCTTGCTGCAAGAGTAAAACCTCAAGAATTAGAAGACGCACAGGATGGGTTGCGAATTAGAGTTAATCAGGCATTGGTTGAGCCAATGGAAATGCCATCAGCCCCCTCTCAGAAAGCAAGACCTGAGACAACGTACCCAAAAGAGGAATTGCCCCAAATGACC
>JAQVGB010000050.1 GCA_028696915.1 Candidatus Dojkabacteria bacterium
GGCCTCGATTGACCCGCTCGGTCGGCGACTGCGGGGCGGTGATTGAAACGGCCCAGCAGACCGGCGATTCATCAGGATCGGGGCTTTGGTTTGCGATGGGATATTCGGAAAGAATCCCGATTAAACCAAGCTCCTGCGGGACCGATGGAGCGGTCTGCGTCCATCCTTCCTGATTGACCTCACACACATAGTACTGTCCAAGCGGAAGTCTGCGGAACGAGTAGCGGCCCTCTTCGTTGGTCACGTCCTCACGGATTTTTCTCCAGCCGTCTTCAGTTTCCCGGTAGAGATGCATTTCCCAACCGGAAATTTCCTGCTCTTTGCCATTCGTGTCCCACCGGCCGTTTCCATTGTAGTCCTCGAATTTGCGTCCGTGGATTTCTCCAAACCTGAAATTGCCGAACCCGAGTCCACGAACATCCTCCTGTTCAAAGGAAATGCTGGTCGCCCAGCAGGCTTCAGATTCGTTTCCGGCCGGAGATTCATTCATAACTGCACCGGCTTCTGCCGCACGTAGTGTCAGATCCCCATCTGTAACCTCCGGATACGTTTGTCTCCAGCCGTTCTGGCTCACCTCGCAAATATAGTAGGTCCCTTCAACAAGATGATTAAATCCATAATAGCCGTTGGTGCCCGTCTGCTTTTCCTTCACCAGTTCCCAACCATCAGTTCCATCTCTATACAACCGAATGTTCCACCCGGAAATCAGTTCATCCATCGGATTGAACTTGTTCCAGTTGCGAGTGCCATTACCATTGTGATCGTTAAACTTGTAGCCCGTGATGGATCCACTGATTTTGTGATTTCCGAACAGGACCTCCTCGGAGCCTCCATCCGTTATCTCAACATCTGTCGGATTCTCGCCGAATGTTTGTACCCATCCGCCCCGCACCTCTTCCTCAACCGTATAGCTTCCGACCGGCAGTGTCCAGTGGTAACAGCGGTCTTCTGTATCCCATGTTCCATCACCTATATCCGGACCATTATCGGCAATCTTGACAGAAATATCCCACCTGATATTCCGTTCTCCTTCATCTTTTATCCCATCTTTGTCCAAGTCATTAAACTTGCAGACTGTCAGGTACCCGGCATGGCGTTTATTGACGACCCTGAATGTTTCGCTTTCTTCATCAACCGTGATCACCCCCGTGCCGCTATTGCGATCCCAGTTCTCCTGCAGCATCTCATCGAGGTAGTAGTCACCATATGGTACATCGTCAAATCTGACACAGCCGTTATCACCGGTCGTACCACGGTCCACCAGTTCAAAAATTTCGAACTGGAAATCACCGTTATTCACATTATCTCCATAGTTATTGTCCCAGATTGAGAAGTTGATTGGGCCGTCCTCAGTGTGCTCGTAGACATACAGGTACTCGTGCGCCCTATTGTATACACCCCAGTCTACATCCCCTCCATTTACCCACGCCATCAGTCCATTTGAATCACTAGCAAGTTCGAATCCGCTCAACCAGCAATCGCACCCGCTGGGGATGCTTTCTGGCCGGTATGAAAAGCCCGCGTCGGCATTCATCAATGAACTCCCGTACCGATACGTGCCGCTGACTTTGAGAAGGTAGGTACCAGCGGGCAGGTCAGTGGAATTCGTTCCCTCACCGCTTCGGACATCAATCGCAGTCGGACCGTCAACGAGTTTTGACGCAAGAACCATATCCCATCCGGGAAGAGACATTCCTCCTGTATCCTCCTTGCAAACGGTCACATCCGCCGTCGGGCGGCACTCGTATACTTCAAGCTCAATAGAACCGGAATTGTCACTCATACAGCCCTGCCCGTCACAGGTATTGCCGTACCAATCTCCGTACCAGTCGCTAATCAGAAAGGTCGCATCCATGTTTTCATTCGGCGTGAAGGCCTTCCGGTAGGTATGATCATCGTTGACGATAGAATCATCATCCCATTCGACGACCCCGACCCCACGACCTAGTTCACCTAACACCGATGTCACGCCACGATACGCTGTTCCCCATATCCCAATGTCTCCTCTAATCTTAGACCATGAATCCTCCGTCGCATACGCGGCATCAGCAGACCGTCGTGTTTCATGTCCGAATTGGTATGTCCCAGAGATCTCAAACAGGTATTCCTGCCCCCCTAAAAGCGGGACAGAAACCCCTGTCGGATTCTTTGCATCGATGAGATACGAAACATCGAGCCTAACCGGAACCGTCTCCCCTGAACACGCGTGATCGCCGTCGTAGATCGGGATGAGCTGGCATGTTGGTGTGCAGAAATTCTTTCCTTCTGTTACCCCATCAGCCCCCTCACATTCCTCATCGCCAGCCTTTTTCCCATCGCCGCAAATGACCGGCTCCTCACAGACACCATGTACAGCGAAAACCGAATCGACATCAAATCCATCATCACTCGCTATCTGACCAACTGACGATTCCTCCAGTTTGACATACCTGATCCAAGGCAAACCTCCCAGATCGAAGTGCGTTTCTCCATCCCTTGTCCCATTACCATCTCCATCGCTGAAACTGCTCGCCTCACCAAGATAGGTCCAACTCGATCCATCCTGGCTCACGTATACCTTGGCCTTTTCCTCAATATCACTGAGACGGTTCCAGGTTGTTTCATTGACCGACAGGTCATTGTCAGCCACATTCATCACATAATGGTCAAACGCAAGAATAAGCGATCCCCCCATTCCAAGGCTAAAGAATGCTCCGTCAGTAGCTCCAAGTGCCTTGTCAGAATCTACCCGTTCAGGATCTGTTATCGCCGAACCGTTATATTTCGTCCCTTGAGTCGCAGAGTCAACGTCAACCGAATACGCCCACGCCGGACCGTCGACGCACACATAGGCTTGACCCAAACACTCCACACTGACATCGTCAAGCAACATTCCCAGTGAGTCCGGTGTCCCACGTTCGGTAAACCGTACCCGGACAACGCCATCCGAATCAGCGGTGAACGTATATTCGTGAGAACTCCATGCGATGGTCGAACCCCCAGCGATCACACCGGTATCAAGAGCTTCCACATCATCAACCATGACCTGCAAGTGATTATTTCCGTGATTTGGCCTCGGAGCATACTGCCACGAAACCTTGTACTCGTATCCGCCAAGGACCGGAATATCCTGATAGAGAGAAATCGAAGCCGGCTCATTTGAGAAATCGCCAATTGGACCAGTCCAGTCACTATCGAGCTCGGCATGCTGTAATCCATCCGCAGACGTCCAACCGTTCACCCCACTGTGCAATTCGATCATGGGAGCGGGGCGGGTATGGCCATTGAAGTCAGAACTCCCGCCATACCACTCAGCCGTCCAGCCGGGAACCAGTTCACTCGGAAATGCATTCCATTTTTGCGCTGTTTCAACTACGGGTGTTTCAAAACTGCCGTTTGCGGCCATTTCAGGCAGACAGGCGGACACCCAGGTACAAGTTGCTGAACAATTTGAACTGTCGTTCAATGTTCCATAGTCACAGGCTTCACCGTTATCAAGAATCCCATCACCACACACTGACGCTTGAACACGGGTATTTGTAATCGTACAGTTGACGTCCTGTCCGTCTGAAACAGACAACGGCAATCCATTACTACCCAAGGATCCGGAAATACCGTTACAGGTAATCTGCGGGGTATAGTTCGGATCAGAGGTCTCGACAAGGTTATACGATCCGGGAATCAAATTCTCAAACGTGTACGATTCTCCATCCCTAAGATCCATATACATATAGACATACAATCCCGGACCGCTTAGCGTGAAATCCCACACACTGGCATCATCCGGAACGACATCTTTTGTAATTGTTACCGAGCCAAATGACGACGGAATTACACAGTCATTAGCCAAGATAGCTTGGCCGGCCGGTGTCCAGTTCTTGCCGGGATACGTGTGTGGATCACCACTATTATCAAGATAATCAAACGGAGGGATGATATCTCCCCAGGCTTCACCTATACCCGAGTACCAAATTGGTCCGTCGTGACCGTCATGTCCGTTAACATCACCTGATTTATTTGGTTTATTTTCCTGATATGGATGACTATGGCTACCGGTCGCGTGACAAATTGTCACTTTCTGACTATTCTCATCTCCATTCCCGTTCCCATTGTTACCCAGAACTGACACCGCTCCTGTTTTGAACTCTGAGAAATCCATTGACACTTCCTCAAACTCCGTTGCTTCATTTTCTCTAACGGCTTCCGGCAGAGACTCACCCCCCACCTCGTCTCCAGCAGAAGTGTCCCCGACACCATCCTCCACCGTAACCCCAGAATCCGTCACCGGCAGCACATCCTCCGAAAACACCAAATTGACCGGCAAAGTTCCCAAGAGGATAGAGGCAATAGTTAGCACAGAAAACCCCTTGGAAAGGGAACGGGACATTCTTCGAGAGAAAACCATGGTGAAGATAGAAAATGTTATATACGTTATCCACAGGTTTCGTACATGAGGGTGTACGAACACTGTTTGAAGAATATTATAAGTCTGTTAGCACCCCACCGCAACCATCATGAATTCTTCACATAACAGCCACATTTTGTATAATGAATTCTTAATGAAACCAACTGCCTACCCCAAACCAGACGCTTCAGGGCCACTCACCGGCCACCAAAGCCCCGTTAAAAAGACAACAAAGCCGCCTACAACCATTTCACTTATCTTCCGCTCATACAAGGAAGTATTCCGCTCGTCACCCCTCAACGCCACGCTCTATATTGCCTCCCAAAACTTCCTCTCCGTGCTCGACGTGTTTCAAATTTTTCTACTGGGCAAACTGCTCGATAGCATCGGCCCGTTATTATCAATGAACACGCCGCTGACACTTGAAGTGTTCGCCACGACTCCTGCCGCCATCAACCTGCTGACTATCATGTTCGTCGGAGTGCTCTCGTCGATCTTCAATAAAGTCGGCGTATACACCGAAACGCAGGTGTACGACAGCTCCGACCAGTTCTTCAGAGAAAACGTCATGACGAAGCTTTCTCAAATGAACCTGCAAGATGTGGAAACAAAATCAATGCAGAACCTGCTCACTTCAGTCCCGACGTATTCGTTCACCGCACAATTCGACAACTTCAAGCGGCTCACCAGCCAAGGATATAATCTGATCGTCTTCATCGCCTCATTTTCCATCGTCGCAACCCGACTCGGATGGTGGAGCGTGATCGTTGTCGCGGCGCTTCTTCCAGAAATCCTCATCCGCTATCGGACCGAGCTTAAAATCAAACGGTACCGGGACAAGAATACTGAAAAAATCAAATACCTGACCTATTTGTACGACCAATCGAGCTTGGTGAGGAACTTCACCGAACTACGTGTCGATAATGTGTTTGGGTTTTTCATCAACGCATTCAAAAGCACCGCGACCGACTACTACAAAAAACTAGCTTCACTGCGGCTCAGAGGAAATCTCATGTATGCATCCGTTCCTGCCTGGCTGACCGGGATTTTCACACGGATCGCGCAGATCATGCTCATCCCGTTGTCGATCTCCCGGCACTATAGCATCGGTACCTTTAAGTTTCTGTTCGACTATATTGATAAACTGCATACGTCGGCGTGGAACCTGCTTTGGGAGTCGTTCCAATTATCGTCAACCGCGCTCTACGCCCGTGATTATTTTTCATTAATGGACTATCAGGGCTTCGGCGATATTGTCAGTGGATCGGAAACACTCGATCCACTCACCACACCACGAATAGAGTTTGTGAATGTCAGTTTTTCATACCCGAGCTCGCCGTCATCGGCACTACATGAAATAAATCTAGAGATCGAGCCGGGCACCAAGATCGCCATAACCGGCAAAGATAACTCCGGTAAAAGCACGATCGCGAAACTCATCTGCGGCCTCTACGAGATCGGTCCCGGAGACATTCTCATCGAGAATATTTCTGTGCGTAACCTCAGCAGGGGAGAGCTGAAAAACAAAATTGCCATCATGTTTGAAAATTTCGTCAAATACAATTTCAGCATTCGGAAAAACATCACCGTCACCGAGCCTGATCGGGATTTCAACCGTCGGCTCTATGAAGAAGTCCTCGAGATCACCGGTCTGTCCGAATGGATGAAAGAGGAGGGTATCGACGACAGTTGTGTTCTGGGAAAAATGTTCGGGACCGGCCGCGAAATCTCCACCGGCAACTGGCAGAGGATCGGCATCGCACGCGCCCTCTACCGCGACCGCCCGATACTCATCCTCGACGAAAGCCTCACTCAGATTGACTCGTTTTCGCGGGGCCCGATCCTGGAGGCAGTGCTCAAACACCGGCCCAAACAGACCGTCATCTATATTACCCAGGAGCATTCCGACACGAAACCGTTTGATACCGTCGTCCACATAGAAAAAGGTCGGATACAGGAGATTGTGAAAAAGGGGAAGAAGGTAAAGGCGACAACGGGGTGAGGATGGCGGTCATTGACGATCAGGAGCACTCGATATCAGCTTGATTCTCTCCCATTCTTACGTGTACAATCCGCACGCACAACCCGATAGTGGTTCCTTATTTGTTATATCTTAAAAAATGGTGGGACTTCAAGACAGAGGTGATGGATATCAGGAGGAGTTCATCGGACGAAAGGATCAACGATCAATTGCCGAGAGTATCCACGCGGACAGTGTCATTCGTGCAGCTCAGGCACTCCGGCACAGCGGTAGCGAGAATGGTTCGATCTCTCCGGAAGATGCAAGAACTGCACTTTTTCTATTAGCAACCCACGGGATCCTTCATCCTGCGCTCCAAAACATTCACACATTTTTCGAAAACTGCCGGGGTAGGGAAGAAACAAGACCAGACCTGCTCCTCCGCAGCATTTTCCAGTTATGCTCAAGGCCAATCACTCG
>JAQVGB010000051.1 GCA_028696915.1 Candidatus Dojkabacteria bacterium
GATATTCCGTTTATTATGACCGGACACATCTTGTTCCCACACGTTGACTCCCGTCCCGCAAGCCTCTCCCCGACGTGGGTCCAAACCATCCTCCGTCGTGAGATCGGCTACGACGGTATTATCGTCACCGACGACATCAAGATGGGCGCACTCGGTACAACTCCCGCCCAATCAGCCCTCCTGGCACTCCAGGCCGGAAACGACATGGTCATTGCGGTTGTCGACGAGCAAACCCTTCAGCACATAACAACAGAACTTTCCGCGTATTACGCACATCCGGACCACCAACAAGAGCTTTCCGGCAAGCTTTTACGAATCCTTGCGTCAAAATATCGCTTTCTTGCGACAAAAAGTGACACATAGTATAATCGGGTGGTCTCCTGCATTTGGACAATAGAGGACCTGTGCGGTATGATAGGAGGCCGCGTATGTACATGATCAATTGCGGGTACGAAGCGGAATCTTTTGTCCGCCGGCTCCGGAAACAAACACCCCGGACCACCATGATCAGGTAATTAACCATTTTTTTACTACTATGGCAGAACCGAAACGAAATCCGTCATCAACAGATCCATCATCAAAAGATCCCGGTAACACAACACCAGATTCCCCCAAAACAGACAAGATAATCGAACAGTCCATCGTAGAGGAGATGAAGGCAAGCTACCTCGATTATTCCATGAGTGTCATCGTCTCGCGCGCACTTCCCGACGTCCGTGATGGATTGAAGCCCTCTCAACGGCGTATTCTCGTCGTACTCAACGATCTGGGATTGACTCCCAACGCACGCTACCGCAAATCGGCAAAAATCGCAGGTGACACCACCGGTAACTATCACCCGCACGGTGAAAGCATCGTCTACCCGACGATGGTGAAACTCGCACAGGACTTCAACATGCGTTATCGGCTTGTCGACGGGCAGGGAAACTTCGGATCGATCGACGGCGACCCACCGGCACAAATGCGCTACACCGAGGCCCGAATGACGAAAGTCACTCAGGCAATGCTCGAAGATCTCAACAAGGGAACCGTTACGTATACACCCAACTACGACGGCACCAAGCTCGAGCCGACGGTGCTTCCCTCAGCATTTCCCAATCTTATCTGCAATGGAGCAGATGGTATAGCGGTCGGCATGGCGACAAAGATCCCGCCACACAATCTTGGCGAGGTCGTCGACGCACTCGTGTCCATGGTCGACCGTGGCAACACCTGGAAGGGAACCGCCCTGTATAACACCCTCAGAAAACAGCGAGAAGAAAAAGAAGTCATCCCCCAGACACTGACAGAAACACCAGAAGATCTGCTCGAATCATATATCAGCAGATCTGATCCCGACAAAGAAACTCGCCTCGAAGAAATCCGCGCACAGCTTTCCGTGTCCGACAAAACAGGAACGGAAGAGAAACCAGATCAGGAAGGCCCGGTCACGCTCTATCCGCAGTTTGAATCGGACATTTCGTTCCAGGACCTGATGACATTCATCCCGGGCCCGGATTTCCCAACAGCCGCCGCTATTTACGACCAAAAAGAAATCCTGAACGCATACTCGACGGGCAGGGGACGGATCCTCTGTCGCGCGAAGGCATCCATTGAAGAAAACCGGCAGGGCAAGTACCAGATCATCGTGACCGAAATCCCGTACCAGGTCAACAAAGCCCATTTGATAGAAAAAATCGCAGAGCTCGTCAAAAACAAGCGGATCGAAGGCATTTCCGACCTTCGCGACGAATCGAACCGTGAAGGTATCCGGGTCGTCATCGATATCAAAAAAGGCGCCCAGCCCAAGACCGTTCTCAACAAGCTCTACAAGTACACGGAAATGCAGAAGGCGTTCAACGCCAATATGATCGCGCTGGTGAACGGCCAGCCGCGGATGCTCAATTTGAAGCAGATCCTCGAGCATTTCCTCTCGCACCGTATCACCGTCGTGACCAGACGATTCGAGTTTGAAATTTCTCAGGCGAAATACCGCGCCCACATCCTTGAAGGATTAAAGATCGCCCTCGACCATCTGGACGAGGTGATCAAAACTATCCGTGAATCAAAAAATGAAGATGACGCGCGCACAAACCTCATTACAAAGTTTGAGCTGACTGAAGTACAGGCGCAGGCGATCCTCGATCTTCAGCTTCGCCGGCTCGCCGCGCTTGAGCGACAGAAAATCGAGGACGAGTACAAAGCAATTCTCGCACGCATCGATGAACTTGAACTTCTGCTTTCCTCGCCAGACAACATCCTCGCGACGGTCAAGGCCGACCTGATCACTCTGAAAGAATCCTTCGGAGATGAGCGGAAAACAAAAGTCTACAAAGGAAAAGTCAGCGATATCGCGGAGGAGGATTTGGTAGCTGCTGAGACGACCTTCATAACGCTGAGCAACTCCGGGTATATCAAGCGAATGCCGCCCTCGACCTACAAAGTCCAAAACCGCGGAGGAAAAGGAATTGTCGGCGCAACGACCAAGGAAGACGACTTCATCGCACACGCCGCGGCCTGCAACACACACGATAAGATCGTGTTTTTCACAAATAAGGGCCGGGCATTCGAGACACGGGCGTTCGAAATTCCCGAGTTTGGCCGTACCGCAAAGGGTATCCCGATCGTCAATCTCGTACAGATGGAACAGGACGAGCTGGTGACCGCACTTCTGACCAGAAACAAAGAAGGATTCTCCGCTGACACCGCACTCGACATAGACGGAGACGAGGGTGCAAAGGCAAAACCTGCCGTGACCTACAAATACCTGTTCATGGCGACGAAGTTCGGAACCGTCAAAAAGACCGAGTTGTCCGAATTCGATGCAATCCGATCAAGCGGTCTCATCTCGATCAAGCTCGATGCCGGCGATGAACTGAAGTGGGTCAAACCAACAACCGGCGGCAATCAGGTCATGCTCGTGTCCAAACTCGGACGCTCTATCAAGTTCGACGAGCGCAGTGTCCGGCCGACCGGCAGGAACACCCGCGGTGTCCGCGGCATCGCCTTCAAAAAAGACGACGATGAAATCATCAGCATGGATATTGTCCGAAATGACAACGACGTCCTGCTCACCATCTCGGAGAACGGCTGTGGCAAGAAGACCGCGTTGTCCAAATATCCCCTTCAGGGGCGGGCAGGACAGGGTGTGTTCACCTTCCGTGTGACCGAAAAGACCGGAAATCTTGTCGTTGCAATTATCACGGACACACAGCCCAAGGAGATCGTGCTCATTTCCCGCGGAGGTAACGTCATCAGACAAAATACCGAGCAAATCCCAACGCTGACGCGTCAGACATCGGGCGTGCGGTTAATGAAAATGCACAAAGGCGACTCGGTCGCGGCACTCGCGGTGATGGAGTAGGGCGGCACACAAGCCGATCACAAACCCAAACCGCTCCGCCAATGAATACCGTATAAGATGATTGTTTGCGCTCATGGACTTCGAACTGAGCACAATGGAAATTCTCCTCATCTCACTCGGGACATCGGTCGGCATCCAAGTCGTTTTTTCCATTGCGGCAGTCCTTCTTAGAACCGACCTCTTCACCGATCTTTCCTACGGCATGACGTTTGTCATCGGCTCGTGGCTGAACCTTGTATTGACGGAAAATCTCACCGCCATCACTGTTCTGCTGACGATCCTGATAACTATCTGGGGAATACGGCTGGCCGGATATTTGTTCATCCGGATCATAGTGACCGGCCGGGACCGACGGTTCGACGGAATTCGTGAAAACCCAGTGAAATTTCTTATTTTCTGGTTATTTCAAGGTGTGTCGGTCTGGGTGATCCTCCTGCCCGCACAGGTTGTCTTCCTTTCCAATCCAAGCAACAGTATTCCCCTGATCTCGTGGATTGGAGCGTTCGTCGCCTTTTTGGGAATTAGCATTGAAACCGTCGCAGACCAGCAGAAATTCACCTTCAAACGAAAAAAACCTGAACGATGGATCGACACAGGCTTGTGGAAATTCTCACGGCATCCGAACTATTTTGGAGAACTGTTGATGTGGTGGGGCATTTTCGTGTTGGCCCTACCGTACCATTCAGGATTTGCCCACCTCTCGATACTCGAACCGATCTGGATCACTATTCTCCTTTTGCTTATCACCGATATTCCGACTCTTGAGAAACGATACGACGACAAGTATGGAACAGACAAAGCGTACCAGATGTACAAAGATTCCACGCCACTATTGATACCATCTCCGAAATGACTCAGACCCGAGTGGATCACCGCAAGAACGACGCGCCGACGAATGTCACTGATGACGTCCAGCCCAGGACAGCGGACGACCGTTCCGGGAAAGTAGATGAAACCCCGTTCACAACAGCGGACAATACGCAACCCAATACGTTGGAAATATCTCCGAAAACAACCAACAGTATCCCACCGAAACGAAAAACAGAAGAAATGTTCTCCCTCGTCCGATACTTCGCATTCGGGATGATCGGATCGCTCGCCATTTTTGCCATCATCTCTGTCGGCATACACCTCTACAAAAATAGCCTCGACCTTGAAAACACGTATCCTCAGAACAACCATGCCTTCGACATCGGAACCACGGCAACAGAAGACTTCGACACGTTAATCGGTCAAGACCCTGAGGCCGCGACCGAACCAGATTACTCGGACATATACGACGCAATTGACCAGTCAAAACAGCACAATGCTCAAACACCACCAGCAAGCCCCCCGCCCGCATCCACGGATACCTACTGGGGCTATCCCGCGACAATTCTTCCCTGTACCAGAAGCGGGGACGATCTGCTGGTACTCGTCAACAAATCCTATCAACTCCCGGCAGATTACTACCCAACCGATCTTGTCGCTGTCACCGACTCAGGCCTCCGGGTTTCTCGAAGCGGCATGTATATCAGATCAATTGTTATCGACGACCTTGCGGCACTACGGGCGGCGGTAGCAACGGAAGGGATTGATCTGACAGTCCTTTCAGCATTTCGCAGCTACGCGGTACAGTCCTCGACCTACACCTACTGGGTCAACTACAATGGCGGCAGTATCGATGCCGCAGACAAAATTTCAGCGCGACCCGGCCATAGCCAGCACCAGTTGGGCACCACCCTTGATTTTTCAACCAATGAAATCGCAGACCAGCTCGGCCAGCACTTCGCAAACACCCGTGCGGGCGTGTGGCTTGCCGCACACGCGTGGGAATACGGCTTCGCGCTGGCATACCCACAAGGATGGGAAGCCGCAACCGGCTACAGCTTCGAACCGTGGCATTTCCGCTACATCGGCCGGGAAAACGCCGCACGATGGCACGCAAGCGGGTTGATCCTGGAAGTCTGGCTGAGGGGAGAAAACGGAGTGTAGGAGAAGCACTTGAGTTACAGGCATATGCGGGAAAGAGCCGGTCAAGCACATCTACTTTTCGTTGAGTGGTTGTCTAGCAAACATCATACGCTCCAGTTTCGAAATCCGCTCCTCATGGTCCTCAAGCATATCCGCCTGTGTCGCAAGTTCTAAGCGAATGAACGACAGCCGCTCCGTGTCCTGGACTATCGACGGCCCGACTTTATCTGAAGAACCGTGCGAAACAACCGGTTCAGAAGCATCAACCGGCACAGACCCTTTTCCAATCCGTCCAACCACCTGCCGCACCTCCCTGCCCACGAGCCTCCGAAACACCGTCCCCGTAACTTCTTGCCGCATAATTTCTTTGATCTTCTCAAGATCAGCCGCAGAAAGGTCCATGTAATATATGAAAAGAAGTTAATCCGAGGGGATTAAGGGGATGACCGTATGGTAGCAGGAGCGGACGGGAAAAGCGAGCAGGTGGGGAATGTGCTGGTGTGGTGGGGTTATTGGATGGTGTTTGCCGGTTTTTTTGTATACGGAGGGAAGTGGATATGAAACAAGGTTTCGTATTTCGGCCGTCATAACGCACAATCCACAAAAGCACATACACGACTAAACATTCTCATCAGCAGGCTTCATTGGAAGCCGAAGGAATCTCAACATACGATCTAACTTCTCATTCCGGAGCAGAGGCCATTTCTCCGGATCTTTCAAATACAGTAACAAATCAGCAACAAGCACAACCCATGCGTCTGTGGACGGTTGTTGTGGTTGTGTGTCCCATAGAAGCGGTCCTTCAAAGCCAGTCCCATTACCACCATAACCACCTCCCAACTGCAATTCAATAATCCCACCAGCCTCGATCTCCCGTAATATATACGGACCTCTGCAGATATCAACCAGATACCTCAAACGGCAGTCGCTATCATACACCTTGATGTCGATACCTCTTCTATCCTCATATGGACTTGATAAGCACACAGGACAAAGGTATCCCTGCCTCAAATATGTGAGTGTATATAGCTCTAAAAGGTATCCCGCCACAATATACGGCTCAAGAATATTCCGCACGCGATCACCTCCATTACCGTTGAAATTCATGCGCCAATAGGTATGAAGGTCTCTCAACATGAGCCCCTCTGGAACATCTATCTCATCTCCTCCAGTTCTTAACCAATCGCCTGCCGCAGAATACCCCATCTGCAAAAACTCCGACATCGACCTCACCGATCTCGCAACACCTATTCGGAACCAATTACGGAAGGATTCCGAAGCACTACCGATCTCACCTGGCGTATGAATAGGCGTTCCATCGGAGGCTTCCGCTACACCGCCCCACCACAAGTGATCAACGAAAAGCCTTAATCCGCCCAGCCCTTCCCGGTGATCAAAAGGAATAGCCTGCACAAGAGGAATACCGTTAATATGCCTGAAAAACTCTACGGGTAACGGCGGGGGATAGACGTAGTCACCAATAGCAGGCTCCAAATGTGCACGCATATCG
>JAQVGB010000052.1 GCA_028696915.1 Candidatus Dojkabacteria bacterium
TTGAATTTGTCCGACCTTACGATTTAATTCCGAAATACAGGGCTTTTTGCGAAGCGAGACCCGCCGAAGGCGGGGCGAGCGAGCAACAAATCGCCTCTGAATTTGAAAAAAGTTTAATCTGGTCGGGGTTGTGGGACTTGAACCCACGACCTCACGGTCCCAAACCGTGCGCGCTACCAACTGCGCCAAACCCCGGTTCCTGCGGGACTAGCCAACTGAGCTATACCCCGTGTTGAATTCTTATCCGTGCATGATCTATTCGTCCCTGACGGTGTGCAGTTTCAAAGATTCGTCATAATGATAGCACATAGACCGGATTTCGTAATGTATTGCCGTCTGATGAGGCTCGGTGTTGTGAATGAACGGTTTGTGAATAGGTGGGCTCTCCTGTTGTTTCTCTCTGACTTCTTGCTACAATTGGTCCATATGGGAAAACGTCTGTCTGCCCGTGCTCCAACCGTCAGGGTCAGGAAAAAACGGACCAGCCGTCCGGCACTGCGGCGGAGAAAGGGTGTACTACAGCTGTTCTCTGCGGTTTCCGCTTCCGGGCGCAGGACCCGGACAAGGAAAAAATCTACATCGGCGTCACGATTGCGGTTGTGGGGGCGCGTGCGCCGCACGGTAATTCTCGGGGGGCTTCTTGTCGTCGCGACAGCACTTGTGGGGGTTGCTGTCAGATCGGTCCTTCGTGTGAAGACCGCGACCATTGATGATCCCTCAGTTGAATCTATGCGTGTTGGGAAAGTCGTCGGGCTGACAGGTATTCCTGCGTATCCGGGATCGGAATTCCTTTTTGCCAATTCGGTAGATGAAGATGTAGTGAAACGGTTTCTTGCCCGTCGGCAGTCGGCCTACTCTCTTCCTCCGGACGCTCAATGGGATGATGTTGCGGCATACTATCAGCGGGAGCTTGAACAGCGTGGATGGGTCTATGTGCTTACGGTCCCGCTTGCGGACGAAATGCGTATGCCGGGGGAGTACTTTGTGTTTGAAAGTGCGGAAGTGACTTCTCCTGATGATGAAATCGATATTGACGTTGAGACAGGGATGAATTCACAATCGACCGCTATGAACAGCACCGACGGAGGAGATTCTCCAGCAATTTCGCTCGGGCTTCGGATTTACCCGCATACCGGCGGCATTTGGTATGAAGAAATTACGTCAGAGCTGGCTCGTTCAGGCCTAGCCGAAGAAATTGCACAGGAGGAAGAGATAGCCCTTCTTCTGCAGATGGGGTCTCTGCGGGAGCTACCGGAGGATTTTCCGTGGAAGTTGTCATATCCAGAAATTTGGAGTGCAGAGGTCCGGACATCCCGTCTGGATGAGGCGCCGCTTGTCGAGTTTTCCGGAGGGGAAACGGTGGCGACGGTTACGGTCGAACCGATCGCGTACTTTGACGGACGGGCTGTTTCTGAATATATTCAACCGTTCGTTGATGAGGTGAATTCACGCAGGCCGGCGGGGACCGAGTTTTCCGTGGAGGATGCCGGCGAAGTTCAGGTGGGAGGGCAGGGCGGATATCAGGTGCGGTTGAAAATTTCTCAAAATCCCTCCGAAGAGCCAGATGGCATGGTCGCTGTCGTTGTTCATCCGGGAAACGGGATTGTCTATGCGGTCACGTCGTTTGAAGGGGAAGTTGCGTTTTTCTCGTATGTACTTCAAAACCTTGAGGTGCGGTAGTCTACTTGCGGTGTGTATCGAAAAATTCGTGAATCTGTCGTGCCGCAGTCTTATTGTGCAACACGGCGAATAGTTCGTCCACTGAGGCCTTCCTGAGCGCACCAACCGTTTTGAAGTGGCGCATGAGAATTTTCTTGCGTGTGGGACCGACACCGGGAATATCGTCGAGGATCGACCGCTTCTGCTCGTAGCGTTTGCCTTGCCGGAGATGTTTGATTGCGAACCGGTGTGCCTCGTCGCGGAGCAGTTGGAACAGGAACGGATTTTCAAGTTTGAGCTTGCGGTAGGGGCCGGCTTCGTCTTTCTCCGACGGTGTGCCTTTTGAATCCGGTCTCTCCGGTTCTCTCGCCATCGTCCAGAACTCGTCCTCCTGTGCTTCCCCTGCCCGCTTGAGATGTTTTCCTTTTGAAATAGCAAACAGTCCGATATTGTCAGGGACAACGGGTGCGACGGCGGAAAGCTGTGCCTGGGCGCCATCGAGCATGATGATGTCCGGTTTTTTCAAAAAACTCTCAGCAGACTTTGCCGCGGAGGGCTTGCTGTTTTGTATGTCCTGCTCAAGATACCGCAGTCTGCGGGTGAGTATCGCGGCAAGCATTTTTGGGTCGTTGCTCTTGGTAACACCGCGGATTTTAAATACTCGGTAGTCCGATGGAGTTATTGATGTCCCGTTTGACACAACCATCGATCCATAGGTGATTTCACTTGAAAGATTTGAAATGTCATAACACTCTATCCGAACCCGTTTGAACCGGTGTTCGGGAATGGACAGTGCCAGCTTCGATACAATCTCTTCTATTCCCGCGAGAAATCGTGACTGCTGAATTTTTTTGAATTCTTCTTCTGTGTCGCCATAATGAATATCGATGCGCTGACTGAGATACCGCAGGTCAGCAATTTTGTCTCGAAGTATCGCCGCTTTCTCAAACTCCTTCCTCTTTGCAAGTTTGACCATCTCCCGCTCCAGCTGATTGATATGCGAGCGTTTTTTTCCGCGAAGTGTTTTAACAATATTGGAAATATTTTTGCGGTACTCTTTGGAAGAAATCCGGTCTGCGCACGCGCCGGGGCAGAGTCCCAAATGATAGTGGAAGCAGGGCTTCGGGTCCTTCGGTTGACTTTCTTTGGGATTAAGCGGGCGTTCGCAGTAAGGGTAGAGCTTGCGGAGGTACTTGAGAATATGGGTGACGGCGCCGCTGTCGGGGTACGGCCCGAAGTATGTGCCCTTGAGGTTGAGATCGCGGGTTTTCACAATCGTCGGGTAGGGACTGCGAGTATCAATGACAATCCATGCGAAGCGCTTGTCATCTTTGCCGGCTGAGTTGTACTTCGGCCGGTGCTTCCAGATCAGGTTGGATTCGAGGATCAGCGCCTCGACCTCGTTTTCTGCGAGCAGGACCGATACATTGGCGATGAAGGGTATCATCTGCTTCACCCACGGCCGGTCATCGAGCGGCGACGAAAAATAACTGCTGACGCGGGAGCGGAGATTGATTGCCTTCCCGACGTAGAGCAGTTCCTTTTTTGCGTCAAAGAACTTGTAGACACCTGCCGTTGACGGCAGATTACTGATTTTTTCTTGTAGTGTCTCGTTTTTCAGCCGTTTCATCCTATAGGTAATGGTACCATAGATGCTTTTCCTGCGCGATATTTGGATACCGGAGCGGGATGAACGGACACGGGTTTCGTTGCTACCCGATCCTGAACGGAGCTAGAACTTCCTCGACCGAATCAGACAGGGTGATCCCCTGCTTGAGTTTCATGATTTTGAAGGAATCATTCTCGGGGATATGGATGGTGACGGCGGTCGGCCCGGGATTACTTCGTAACGTTTCCTTGAGCACCTGAATGGCCTTGCTGTCTGCATGGTCAGGAATTCTCAATTGCACACCCACGGAAATTTCTCCGGCTGTCTCCATATCGACCGTACGCAAAGAATCGCATATCAGACTGCGAACTCCTTCGCGGATATTCACTTTGCCAATAAACAAGATGGGTGCGTTCTCAACAAGCTCCTGATTGAACTTTGCGTAGGTTGTGGGAAAGAGGATAATTTCCAGCGAACCTGTCTGGTCCTCGACAGTGACAAATGCCATGCTCTTGTTATCCTTTTTGGTCGAGATCCGTTTGATCGACGCGATGATCCCTCCGACCTGGACCCGGGTGTTTTCCTTCATCTGCTTGACCTCAATGGTCGGTCGGGCCCCTACCGCGGTCAGGTACGGCTGGATCTGAGAAATTGGGTGTGCGGTGATATACATGCCGAGAAGCTCTTTTTCCCAAGCAATTTTTTGAGCATCCGAGGCCGGGTCCACCTGCGGAAGCGGTGTTGCTGTCATGGGGGTGTCTTTTCTATCTTCTCCCGCGGCTCCTGCGAACAAGTCCATCTGGCCTTCAGCGTCTGCGATCTGCATGTTCTTGTATTTTTCAAACAGTGACGGAAGAGCCGCAAGCAGGCTGTTTCGTTCTCCAAATGCATCAAAACAGCCGACCTGGATGAGATAGGAGATCCCACGGACATTCAGTTTGTCCAACGGAATTCTAAAGAGAAAGTCGTCGAGATTGGAAAACGGTCGGCCTTTCTCCTCTCGTGCGGCGATTATATGTTCGATGGCCGCTTTGCCAAGATTTTTGATAGCGGCCAGCCCGAAGCGGATGTTCCGCTTGTCCTCGATAGAGAAATCAGATTTGCTCTTGTTGATATCCGGAGGGAGGATCTTGATCGATTTCTTCGTGCATTCGGCAATAACAGACGAGACTTTGTCGAAGTCATTGATTTCCGATTTGAGAAGCGCGGCCATGAACTCAACCGGATAGTGGGTCTTGAGGTATGCGGACTGAAATACAACGAGCGAATACGCGGCGGCGTGGGCCTGGTTAAACGCGTAGTTCGTGAACGGGATAAACAGCTCGAACAGTGCTTCCGCTTTGGCTTTGCTGAGACCGTTTTTCTGGAATCGCTCGAGCAGTTCGTCCTTCATTTCAAACAGAACGTCGGGTTTTTTCTTACCGGTCGCTTTTCGGACGCGGTCCGCCTCTCCCCAGTCCATGCCGCCGAGCTCGATCACCGTTTTAATGATATCTTCCTGATAGACAAGGACGCCGTAGGTTAGTGTGAGGAACTCTTTCATCCGGGGATCAAGGAACGTGACCGGTTTTTTGCCTGACTTGCGGTCGGCATATTCCTGTTGGTAGGCATTTGGGCCCGGTCTGACCAGCGCAAGTGCCGCGGAGACATCGTAAATATTCTCCGGCTGGATGACTTTGAGCGTGTTTTTCATAACGTCTGTTTCGAACTGGAACACCCCTTCGGTATCCAGGTCGCGCATCAGTTTATAGGTAGCCGCGTCGTCAAGGTCGAGATTATGAATATCGATCGTCACTCCCCGCTCCTGCTTGATGATCTTTGTCGACTCGGAGATTGTGTCAAGGTTTGTCAGGCCCAGGAAGTCGACTTTGATAAGCTTCAAGTCCTCGATTGAGTCCATCTCGTACTGGGTGATCATGCGGCCCTCCTCGCCGAGCGACCGGTCCCAGATGACCGGGCAGTAGTCGGTGATCGGTCCCGGGGTGACGAGCAGTCCGCACGCGTGGATGCTCTGGCTTTTGGCTACACCTTCTATACGCTTTGCGGTGTCCACCAGCCGTGACGCGTCGGGATCCTGTTTGATAAGTTCCGCAAATTCGGGAACAAGCTTGATTGCCTTGTCGATGTCGACCTTTGCAAGTCCCTGTCCGGAGGCTGGAATCAGTTTCGCAATTTTATCAACGTATCCCAGCGGCAAACCAAGTACCCGTCCAGCATCCCGGATAGAGCCGCGTGCCTGCATGCGTCCGAAGGTAGTGATGTGCGCGACATTCTCGGTCCCATAGGTCTTGATCGTGTGCTCGATTAGCTCTTCCCGTCTCGTACTTGCTACGTCAAGGTCGATGTCCGGTGCTTTGGGGCGCAGTGGATTAAGAAACCGTTCGAAGGGAAGGTTGAACTTGAGCGGGTTTGCGTTAACGATTCCGATGAAGTATGAAACAAGGCTTCCGGCGGCGGAACCTCGGGTGGTATGCGGGACGTTATGCTTGTGGATCCAGTCGGTAAACTGCATGACCATGACCAGATACTTTGAAAACCCTTTGTCGGCGATGATCGTGTGTTCGTACTCGAAGCGCTTCTTCTCGGATTCCGAAAGTTTTCGACCGAGAAGTTTCTGCCCCCGTTCCAGTCCGATCTTGTAGAGATACGTATCATAATCGCCCTTGAACTCTTTCGGGATCGCGGGTTCGGGAAGGATCCACTTGTCCGGATCGAGCGATACGTTGCAACGTTCGGCGATGATGTTCGTAGTATCGATCGCTTCCGGTAGGTCTTTGAACAACTTCCGCATCTCCTCCTCGCTTTTGAGATAAAACTCGTCTGACTGGCGGGTCAGCCTGTTGGTGTCATCAAGCCGTTTCCCGGTACTGATGCAGGTGAGCACTTCCTGGGCGAGCGCATCCTCTTTGTTGATGTAATGAACATCGGCGGTTGCGACGATGGGGATGTCCTCTGCCCGGGCTATATCGAGGAGAACTTTGTTTGCGGTCTCCTGTTCGGGTATGCCGTTTCTCTGCAGTTCGATGAAAAAGTTGTCCTTACCAAGCAGGTCACGGTACTTCCGGGCAATGGCGGCGGCCTCTTCCGGCTTCCCCGCGGTTGCTGAACGGGAAATCTCTCCGGCAAGGCATGCCGACATGCCGATGAGCCCGTCCTTGTATTGCTCAAGCAGTTCTCTGTCGATGCGTGGGCGATAGTAGAAGCCTTTCGTGTGCGCGAGAGAAACGAGCTTCAGAAGGTTCTTGTACCCCTGCTCGTTTTCGGCGAGTAGCACAAGGTGGAACGATCGTTCGTCCAGTTTTGCGACCTTTTGCGAATGTTTTCGTGCTGAAACATACATTTCACAGCCGATAATCGGCTTGATCTACGCGTACTGGCAGGACTGGTAAAACTTGTGTGCGCCGTACATGACACCGTGGTCAGTGATGGCGAGGTTCTTCCTGCCGAGCTCCGGCGCTCGGG
>JAQVGB010000053.1 GCA_028696915.1 Candidatus Dojkabacteria bacterium
CGGCAATCACGAAAAAGGAACAGATATTCATACACGGTGATTTTGATGTCGACGGGGTGTGCGCGACGGCACTGCTCTGGGAGTATCTGTACTGGGACCGGGGGGCGAATGTCCTGCCGTATATTCCTTCGCGGGTTGACGAAGGGTACGGAATGTCTGGAAAAAGCCTCGATGCGATAGCTGCTAAAGGCGGGAAGCTGGTCATTTCGGTCGACTGTGGTATCCGGGATACGGAACTAGTCAGATCGTACCGCACCCGCTCGCGAACGTCGCTCGATTTCATTATCACCGACCATCACGAGCCGGGTGACGAACTCCCGGCGACTGTTCCTGTCGTGCATCCGCTCCATTCTGAACATCCCTATCCGGAGCCGTACATATCGGGATCGATGGTGGCGTGGAAGCTTGTGGCCGCTTTGGAAAAAAAACGCACCGGGAAGAAATTTTTATGGCAATCAGTGCCCGGAGCTGATCTTGCTGCGTTTGCGACGGTTGCCGACATTATGCCGTTGACCGGAGAAAACCGTGTTATCGTTTCCAAAGGGCTTGAATATATGAACCGCTCTCCGCGTGAGGGCATCCGGGCGATGCTGATCGAGGCCGGTGTGCCTTTTGGTTCAGTCACTGCATACCACCTGGGATATATCATTGGTCCTCGCATTAATGCAGCGGGCAGGATCGGAGATGTGCTCGTGGCCCTTCGCCTGATGACGACAAGGAATGCCATCAAGGCGGGACAGCTTGCCCAAAAGCTTGGTGAGCTCAATAAACAGCGCCAGGACATGACCGAGGAATTACTGAGTGCTGTGCGATTTCAAATCGAGCAGGAATCGAAGGGAGCGCACGTGTATATCGCCGCGGGAAACGACTGGCCGGAGGGGATCATAGGGCTTGTTGCGGGGAAATTGCAGGAAGAGTATAACCGCCCGGTCATTCTCATTTCAAAGAAAGACGGTATCTCACGGGGATCCGCGCGCAGTATTTCGCAGTTCAACATCATCGAGGCAATAGAATCAGCAAAGGACGTATTGGTTGCGTACGGAGGTCATTCACAGGCGGCGGGCTTTTCCATAGAGGAAGACAAGATCGACCAGTTCAAAGAGCGGATCGGCGCATTTGCTGGTAAGTCTCTGAAGGATGTTGATCTCAGAAAGAAAATCGATATTGACGCGGCTGTTGATGCGGGAGATCTGGACTGGAACGCGTGGGAATTGATCTCAGGATTGGCACCGTTTGGGTATGGAAACCGCCGGCCGGTATTTCAAGTGCGAAACGGTGTTGTCGTCGATGTGCATATGCTACGGGAAGGAAAGCACGTGAAATTCATGATGAAAGGTGGATCGGGGGGCATTCTTGAGTGTATTCGTTTTGACAGTGGCGAGTGGGGACGCATGCTCAGGCCGGGAATGCTGATCGATATCGTAGGGTATCTGGATATTAATGCGTGGAATGGCAAAGAGAGCCTGCAGTTTAGGGTGACCGATGCGTGTAGTGTGTAGCGGTGGATGGGGCCGGGAGTCCGTGATCCGGAACGTTCGTATGTGACGGCGTCAATGCTCTGTTGTATAATGGTGCCGACAGCGAGCGGAGAGCGTGAGAGTCCGCGTGAGAGAAGTGACATCGTCAGTTGAATAGATTTCTATAAGTGCCGGCATCGGAACGAAAGGTGGCACCGCGGCGAAAGTCGTCCTTTCTGACAATCATAACGTGGTTGTTGGACAGGGCGGCTTTTTATTTTGTATTTCCTGTCTGTCCGACGCACCACAGGCTTAATTTTTCATGAAATAAATCGATGGAGCGAACGTTGATTTCCGAAACACCCCAAAGGATTGGTGAGACCGTGCGAATCAACGGCTGGGCGCGCAGGGTGAGAGATCACGGAAGTGTTCAGTTTATCGATATGCGCGACAGATCGGGTATGGTGCAGTGTGTCATTGTCAAGCCAAAGAAAAAGATTTCAGAGGAATCAGTCCTGCAGATAACCGGAGTGGTGAAGGAGCGGGACGAAAAAAATGTCAATCCTGACCTTGCGACCGGGACTATCGAAATCGAAGTCTCGGATATGGAAGTGTTAAACCCATCGGCTGAACTGCCGATCCCGGTCCAGGGAAGCGGTTTCGACTTGTCCGAGGAGGTGCGGATCCGGTACCGGTACCTTGATCTTCGCCGGGACCGTATGCAGGAGATTATGACCATGAGGTCGAAGCTGGTCCAGGCGATCCGTGAAGTGCTGTTTTCGCATGATTTCCGTGAGATCGAGACACCGCTTCTGACGAAAGGAACGATGGAAGGAGCACGAAATTTCATTGTTCCTTCACGATTGAACCCGGGGAAGTTCTATGCCCTGCCACAAAGTCCTCAGCAATACAAACAATTGCTCATGACGGCCGGTGTCGAGCGGTATTTCCAGATCGCAAAATGTGTCCGCGACGAAGACCTGCGTGCAGACCGGGGGTTTGAATTTACCCAGCTTGACCTTGAACTGAGCTTTACGACCGAAGAAGAGGTGTTCAGGGTTGTTCAGGAAGCGGTTGTGGCGGGAGTGACTGCGGCGGGGGGCAGGGTGAGGGAGGGAGACTTTCCTGTGCTGTCGTACGCAGAAGTGATGGAGAAATTCGGGTCTGACAAGTTCGACATCAGGACCGATGACGAAAAGAAAGAGAATATTCTCGCGTTTGCCTGGGTGAACCGCTACCCGAAGTTCAAACGGGTTGACCGGAAAGAGGTTGCCGATACGCTCGATAGCCGGAGCGAGTGGATATTTTCACATAATCCATTCAGTAACCCTATTCCTGAGCATATCCCGTGGCTTCTTGCGCACGAGCACATTGGCGAGATCATTGCATCGCAGTACGATCTGGTTTGCAATGGGTATGAGGTAGCAAGCGGCAGTATCCGTGCACATCGTCCTGAAGTCCTTCGGGCGACGTACGAGATAATGGGGTATACAGACGAAGAGATTGAGAAGAATATTGGTCACATGCTCGAGGCGTTTTCGTTGGGAACGCCGCCTCATGGGGGCTGTGCGCCGGGTATTGAGCGGCTGGTCATGCTGATCGCAAACGTGTCCTCCCTGAAGGAAACGGTCGCATTTCCGATGACGAGTACCGGGAAAACAGCGGTAACGGATGCGCCGTCTCCGGTTCCGGGCGAGGTGCTGAGAACATTCGGATTGAAGGTTGTCGAAGAGGAATCAAACGTCGTGTTTGAACGGTTGAAGCAATTGCTTTCCGGCAAATCATTGCCGTTTACCATTCTTGAGCATGAACCGGTGAAGACTTCTGAAGAAGCCTCAAAGGTCCGTGGCACGCCGATGGGAATGGCTCCGAAAGCGATGGTTTTGAAGAAAAAAACAGGCGAGTGCGTAATGGCGGTGGTACCTGCTGATAGAAAACTTGATATGAAGAAGTTGGAGTCCGTCATTGGCGGGTCGGTGAAACTTGCTTCTCCTGAGGAAGTAGAGCGTGACTTACAGGTGAAAGTTGGGGCGGTACCACCGTTTGGCGGACTGTTCGGAATGGAGACCTATGTGGATGAGCGGTTGAAGGATTTGGAAGAGGTGGTGTTCAATGCTGGCCGCCGGGACCGGTCGATCCGCATGAAAGCAAAGGATTTCATTATTGCCGCCGACCCAGTACAGGCCGAACATCCATCTGATATTGCCCAATGACAGTCAACGCACGGGATGTATCCCACCAGACATTCAAAAAGGAGCTTTTGGAACGGCTTGCAAAAGAGGTGGAAGAGACGTCAGACGTGAACGTTCACCGGGCGAGTCGTGCACAAGAAAAAAGTGCTCTCCTCGAGCGAGTTGTGGTCCCAGGGAGAGAAACGACGAAAAACAACGCCACATTTCCGTGGCAGGTGATTATTGCGGGAGTGTTGTTTCTTGCCGTTGGTTCCGTAGTACTCCATCTGCTTGCCAAGCCTCCGGTCAGATTTATCGGTCCCGGGCCTATTGCTGTTGATACTGGAGTTTTTGAGGCATCATCGGAGGTATCAGAGCCCGCCCTGATGTGCACTCCGGACCCTGCCTTTGTGATGCCTGAGATCAAGGCACAGCGGTATGTAGCGCTTTTCGCCGATTCATTCCGGACGGCGTATGGACGAGGACAGGATGACCGTGTTTCGTTTGCAAGCATCGCGAAGTTACTTGGGCTTATGGTTGTCGTAGAGGAGTATGATATGGACGAACGGATGGCACTTCGGGAACCCTTTGATGTCGAAGGAAATGGGATTGACCTTGCGGTCGGGGAGCAGGTTTCTGTCCAAGACTTGTTGGGAGCTGCGGTTGTTGGATCAAAAAACGATGCGATGATGGTTCTTGCTCAGAATTTCCCCGGTGGGGTCGAGGCGTTTGTGGGCAGGATGAATGATAGAGCAGATGATCTTGGGATGGATAGCACGTCAGTCGTGAATCCGGTCGGATATGACGCGCCTGGGCAGTATTCGACGCCCCGGGATATTGCGGTGCTCATCGCCGCCGCCTCCCGCTATCAGAAGCTTCGCGAGTTGATGACGCAGGAAACATACGTGGTGAGTACCGGGCTGGGACGGACGGAGGTTGTCACGACAACGAACTCGCTACTAGGATCGATGGAGGGCATCGTGGCGGGTAAAACAGGTTACACCGCGGATGCCGGGCTATCGATGGCCCTCTATGTGCAAGGGAATGTTTCGGAAGGAGATCCTGATATCATCACGGTGGTCATGAATGCCGATGACCGGTATGAAGTGACGAGTGTGCTGATTTCAGCGGTGAGGGAAGGGTACCGGTGTCACTGAACGTGTGTGAGCGGTCTTTGCTTGAGTGATGCCCAATCGTGCATCCTTGGAAGAGTGCCCCGCAAGGGGTCAGATTATTATTCTGCTTCTGTTTGGTCCTCCGCCGGTTTGACAACCCCAGCATCAGGGGGGATTGATTCGTAGTCAATTGCGGGGACGTAATAGTAGAAATCGCCGTACACGTCACTTCCAAAGTCTGCCTCACCACGGATAATGAAAATTGGCTGTAGATAGTTTTGCTTGTCCTGCGGCTCCCAATATCCGAGCGTTACCTCGAGGATCGTCATCTGCTCGACGGATGTTTCTTCGTAGGGAACGATACGATCCGCACGTTTTTCAAGTAGGTGCACCAGTGAGGCCTCGCCGTTCTGGACTTTTGAAACTGCCTGCTGGGGAGTGATGAGCCGATATGTTCCGCAGGCAAGTGTCTCCAGAAACCAGTTGCGGTGTTCTATCCCGAAAATTTCGTAGTCAGAGTTTGTCCTGACCGATCCCCCGACGTATACCGTAATATTTCCGAACATCGGACTCTCGTTATAGATAGAGGCAGCGTACTTTTTGACCTCGATGATCCCGCTGTCCTCTGTTTGCAGGGAACTGACTTTTTCGTCTTCGAGCTCTTCCTGTAGTGTCGATCCTACTTCTTCCGTTCCAATGAGGTCAGGAACAATGGTCATGAGGTCGCGGTTTCTGAAAAAGTCGACGCGCACCAGCTGTGCTTCCGAAAGTGACGGCGCCTCACGCATCTCTCCATCAGCTGTTATCTGGATAAGATAGGTGCGCTGGGTTCCGTTACTGTAGTCTTTGTACAAAAGGCTGTTTGTCTGGAGATATTGCATTGCGGTGGTTTTCGCGTTCTCCTCACTGGGAAGAGTGTTCGCATGGGTGTCGACCGGTCCGCTGGTGAAATCAGTAGTCAGGCTGATATTTTGATTGCTTGTTTCGATAACGAGCGTCTGTTTCTTTTCGGGAATTTTCCACTGGTACTCTGTAGCGCTTATCCGGGTGTATTCCTCGGGTTCGAATCCGAGTAGATCGGCAGTGTGTTGTGCCTCCTGAAGCGCGAGTAAGCTCTGTCCCGGATGCTCGTATCGGAATACATTGACCACTTTTGGTAGATCGGGAATGGCTCCGGATGTCGTTTCGATACTAAAATTTCCCCCCGACCCTTCCGCGATCGCGGGGATCTTGATTTCCGGCAATGGGCCGCACATATAATCAGGCGTGATGTACTTGTCGGGGAGGTCCGGATCCGGTCGCATCAGTCCAAGGAAAAGCCATATGACCATGATCAGACTGATCGGGACAATGAAGAACCGGATTCCTTTATGAGTGATGTTTGCTGCTTCGGTGAGTGTCATCGCGTGACCCTATTATAGAGAAATTGTGTGTTATAATGAAGCGGCTTGTAAACAGGTAATATTTCATTGTATCAGCAGTGTCGGCTTCTGCAACAGACCCTTTCATGGAGAACGTCAGGGTGCGGTTTGCCCCCAGCCCGACGGGGTGGATGCATATCGGAAGCATCCGTCAGATTATCTATAACTATCTCTGGGCGAAAAAAAACAACGGTTCGTTTGTTCTGAGGATCGAGGACACGGACGTGAAGCGCACGGTCGAGGGAGGAATTGACGCGATATATGAAGTGTTCGACGCATTCGGGATTGACGTCGATGAAGGTCCGCGTACCGGAGGAGACTTCGGCCCGTACATTCAGTCCCAGCGGCTCGACATCTACAAAAAATATGCAGAGATGCTCATCGAAAAGGATGCGGCATATTACTGCTTCTGCTCTCAGGAACGGCTGGATGCGTTGAGAGAACAGCAGAAATTGAGAAAACTACAGCCGATGTATGACCGGCACTGCCGGGACCTGTCTCCGGAGGAAATTAAAAAGAAG
>JAQVGB010000054.1 GCA_028696915.1 Candidatus Dojkabacteria bacterium
AGACTGGTCGGCTTCAGCCGTTTCCCACCGCATTCACTGCATACGATTTCCCGCATGAACTTCTCGGTCTCCTGCCGGATATAGTCGGAATTTGTCTCGCGGTACCTGCGCTCCATCTGCGGGATAAGTCCTTCGTACCGGGTCGGATAGCGGACCGGTTGCCCACTGCGTGATGTGTACTCGATCGCATACGAGTCCTTTGCGCCCTTTCCGAACATGATCAGATCGAAGATCTCCTTTGGAAGCTGGCCGATCCGGGTCCGTAAACTGAAGTTGTGGGAGTGGGCGACCGATTCGAGCCTTCTCAACGTCCAGCTGTCACTGGTGGTCATTTTCGACCAGGGAAACAACCCTCCCTCGGTGATCGAGAGGTTGGGGTTATAGGTCAGTTCGGGAACGATCTGCTTTATCGAGCCGATACCGCTACAGCGCGGACAGGCGCCATGTGGTGAATTGAATGAAAACGTGTGAGGTTGGACTTCCGGGAACGATATGCCGCAGACCGGACAGCTGTTGTGCTCAGAGTAGAAGTGCTCTGTGTCGCCAATGATCGCGTTGACCTCTCCGTCTGCCTGTGTTGTTGCAATTTCGACCGCATCGGTGACGCGTTTGAGGAAATTCGCCTGCTCGTCCTTTGAGAACGACTGCCGGTGTGTCAGACGGTCGACGATAATGTCGATTGAGTGCTTTTCATACTTTTTGAGCTTGATGTCCTCTTCGAGATGCCGGATCTCTCCGTCGACGCGCACGCGCAAAAAACCTTTCGAAAGAAGACCTTCCAGTAGCTCCTGGTACTCCCCTTTCCGGTCTTTGACGATCGGGGCGAGAATCTGGACGTTTGTGCCTTCTGTGCTGGCCGCTTTGACAATGGTGTCTGCAATCTGCTGAATTGACTGTGCCTCGACCGGCCGACCGCAGTTCGGGCAGTGGGCCCTGCCGATACGTGCGAATAGAAGCCGCAGGTAGTCGTTAATCTCGGTGATCGTGCCGACCGTGGAGCGGGGGTTCGATCCGGCTGTTTTCTGGTCGATGGAAATTGCCGGTGAAAGTCCGGTGATGACCTCGACATCCGGCTTCTCCATCAGCTGAAGGAACTGACGGGCGTATGAAGAAAGGGACTCAACGTAGCGCCGCTGACCTTCGGCGAACAGCGTGTCGAACGCAAGCGATGATTTGCCGCTCCCCGATACCCCGGTGATCACTACGAATTTGTACTTTGGAATAGTAACCGAGATGTCGCGGAGATTATGGATTTTCGCTCCTTTTATCGTGATGTGAGAGGTTTCTTCGGGTTTTATTCGGTTCGGCATTGCTCCAGTATATCACAAAATAGTGCGTGCACAAGTGCAGATGGATATTGTACCAGAAAGTAACCATATCAGCTCGCATAGCTGACGTGGTCACTTGGATAGTTCTTGTCGGATTGCCTGAATTTCATTAAGAAGTTTCGACACTGTCTGCTCCATTGTGGCGATCCGTGACTCAACTTTGTAGTCCGGTGCGTTTTCTTTTATGAAATAGTCGATGGGCTTGTTCAGTTCTTCCGCTATTCGAATAAGGGTTTCAAGCGGAGGAATGGTCCGTGATGCTTCGTATGCGCTGACTGCCTTGTCGGAGAGTCCGAGCGACATGCCGAGGTCCTTTTGGGAGATTCCCTGTTCTTCGCGCGCCTTCTTGATTTTTTTACCTATGTCACTGAGCATGTCAGGTTGGATTATACCTTAAGTATATGTGATTTAGAAGAATCGCGAGAGAATGCTTTTCAAAATTTCCATAAAACGGCTTGAAACTTGATTATTCTTGGCTTGGATGTCGGGAGCGAATTCGTCAGGTGCAACGGGCGAATTGCCGGTTGTAAAAATCGGGTCACGGGAAGGCTGAACGGGCTCGTTGGGTTCTTCCGTCGGTGTTCGGGACTCTGTTTCACTATCTGGTTGATTTGGGTCGGGAACACTGGCTACTGTCTCGTGAATGTTTTGCGTTGGTGCTGGTGTAGTGGCGGGTTCTGTTGGATGGACGGGAGCCGGAATTCCCTGTGTAACAGATGCACTATACCGCTGACCTCGCTGTGACATTTCTGCCTGAACCCGCTGAGTCAGTTGGTTACGGCACTGGGCAATGAGCTGGTTTTTCTCCCGCAGGAGGTTGCTGAGTTCCTTAAATTCTTCAAGCTGGTCCTTGATCTGTCCCTCGAGCATTCGCACCCGGGTCTCAAGCTGTTCGGAACGATCTTTGAGATCGGCGTATTCCCGCCCTTTCTTCATCATGTCCTTGTGCTCCGCGGATGTGATGAGCTGTTTTCTGATCTGGTCCTCTCCAAGCGTGCTGTATTTATAATAGTTGATATCGCGGGTATCCGGTTTTCTGCAAAGAATTTCGTCGTAGACCTTTTCGATCATTTGGACGCGCTCTTCCGGCGTCAGGCGTTTTTGCGTGCTACCCTGTGCTGGACGTTGGCCGAAGCCGCCCGATCCGTAGTCACCCATTCCCATTCCACCGTACCCGCTCCCGCCGAATCCACCACCGCCCATACCTCCACTACCAAACGGATCGTCATATCCGAAGTCATTCCCGCCTCCCCCCCAGTCGTCCCATGCTCCTGAGCTCCCTCCGCCCGTGGGATTATTCATGGGCGCGGGGGAAGGAAACGCTGAACTTCCCCGGGGAAATCCTCTCTGTGCTGATTTTTGAGAAATTTGTCCGGTTTGTCCCTGCTGGTTCTGCGATGACTGGAAATCTAACGGTTGCGGGTTGGTTGGGGCCGGGGCAGTCTGAACTGGAGCGTTCTGGTTGGAAGAACCCCCTGTCTTTCGATCGGATTGGTCGCTGATATCGTCAGTAGCTGATACGGGCGGTGTTTGTGGTACGGGTCCTTGAGTAGCGGAATTGTGCTGGTCGTCGGTGCCGGAAGCCGGAGGAGTGACGGATGCAGAGGATGAAGAAACCGGTTCAACAGGTCCGGTCGTTTTTGCCGGATTTGACTTGTTTGACTTGTTCAACGTAATACTCCCGGGCGGTATGGAGTGTTGTGGTTTTTGCGGTTTACGCTTATCGGTTGGCATTGCGTCGGGTGAACCTTCTTTGTGATTATACCATTTCCCTACTGTGAGTGTATATGGGCGAGGGGAGAGGTGTACTTCTACTGCTTCGTTCGTAGTTTTAGCCGCTATGACTACCGTGAATCAGAAATGCCTTCCGATGTTACAATTGAAAGCGGTTCGCGGCACAGTTCTATGAAGCCGTTGTACCATTGCTGTGTAAATGTATCCTTCGGTGATTTCTGTGGAGGCTATTAAGGGTGGTCTTACTGGACAGCGATGGAATCAACATCGCTCCAAGGAAGTACATTGGTTGCATCATTTGCAGGGATCCATCTCCTGAACTGCATGTTATACAGTCCGGGTACCGGAGTGCTTACAAATATATGGCTTCCATTTTCAATATAGGCATTATTCAAAAAATACTCGGCACTATTGTTGATCTTCACTTTCAAGAACCCCCGGTAGTTGAAAGTCCTCATTAAGGGGGTTGAGCGATATCTGACAGTGGTCGTATAGGTACCGCCTTTTTGAACGACAGTCGGGCTGATAGATACATCCAACTTTTCTCCGAGGTATGCTTCTTTCAATTTTAGTTCCACTGACGGATGAGCTATCTCATGCCCCGTGCAGTCGGGATCCGGAGGATTAAGTTTGGAGCAATCATCAATAGAAAATACTACGTTTTTTGGGAAATATTTCGCCGCTATTTTTACTAACCCGATACCTTCCGCAAGATACCAGTCTTCGCGTAAATTAACTTCAAAAAACCTGATACGAATGGCAGGACCTTTGTAGACGGGGGTTTCAACATTCACCCTTGCATAATCGACCGACCAAGAGTTTGATCCCCATACTCTATCGCACTGGTTTTCTTTGCATTTTTCTGGCATTGCATACTCCTTGCAAAAATCCTCCGAGAAGGGATGAACAAAATACTCAAACATAGATTGTTCGCGACTACCCTTAAAGCTCCATCCTAAATTCAATTGTTTGGGAGACAGGATATATGGAGGATAAAGGGCACGATACTGCTCTTTGGTGGTCATATGGACACCATATTGCATCGAAGGTTCACTAAATTGGACAAGACTGCTGAAAGGATTTGCGGAGTCTCTGGTGTATACTTTATAGCCCTTGGACCAAAGAAATTCTGTTTCCCAATTTGACTGCTTTTCAAAGGGAACAAGAAACCAACGATGATGAATGTTTTCGTTATTAGGTGCCCAATATCCGTACTCTTCAGATTTGGTTAGTCTCCATGGTAATGTGTTTGTACCACAAACATTTTCCGGTGTTTCTATTTCAACCTTGCTGGTGAACGTTCGGGGGGACGGAAAGTAAGAACATGTCGTGAAATCACTATTGTATAAACAATTATTGGTACCCTCAAACATCCAGTAGTTACCTGACTTCAAGTTCCAAAAAGTGTCCATTTGATAGGGGACAACTTTGCTCAGAACTTCATTACTCCAGTCGACGTTTGATCGACTTGGTCTGAATCTAACATAGTAATAGTTGAGGCCAAAGGTCTTGTCTGTAGTGACTGTCACCGATCCGTCTTGTACATAGTGATCCGACCACCGGCCGGCGTGATCCGAACAATTCTGGGGATTGTAATAATCGCACAAGCGCAAGCTGAAATCGAGATATCCAGTGTAATTTGAACCGTCAGGATTTTTAACTTCTAATTGATAGGACTCACCCTGTCGGATTGTCTCCGGAATGAGTGTAACAGTAAGACGTTGCGGTTTGTAAAGGATGTCACGTATGTCTTTAAGAAAGCCGTTTTCCGGAAGACTGTCATTTCCTTGGACAGCAGTGCTTTCATGAAAGGTACCGATTTCCTGAGGACCACTTGTTTTTTGACTGCCATTGAAGCCTTCGATCCCACTGCTTTCTCGAGGTCCTGCTGTTTCTTGTACCGTGTTCTTTTCACGAAATACCAGCAACGAAAGCAAGATCAAGACGGAAGCAATGGTGATCGCAACCAATGAATAAACGACAGGTTTCGATTTCTTAATGTGTTTAGGAATGAATGTCAGGAGGTTCATAGCATGAATCTATATTATAGTGTGTCCACCTGTCAATTTTTATCATGGGCGAGTTCAAATTCCGAGTGCAACGGTTAGAATGTAGGTAAGTGAAACTAATTAACTCGGTTAGATGCTAAATAATCGCTGGAGTCTTTACCCAAACTTGATAGTGCAATCCCCCGTAACTCTGAAGAGAGGCCATGTGACGGTACTTCCGTCAATTTGTGAAGCCCACTTAATGAAACCCAAATACTTATGAATTCCAGCCATTTCTCGTGTTCTCTGGAATGCTTCTGTGTTGTCGCGAATTTGGTGGGGAAGAATACAAGTTACCGCTCCTGTTAAATTCTGAGATCCTGTCCAGTTTGCAAGATTTCGTAATGCGGGATCACCTCTGTGTTCCGAAGGGATCGATCCTCTTTGTCCAAGAAATACAAAAGGAACCAAAACGTGGCTATTTGTACCGTCGTCCCAAAGCCCTACAAGTACTACTTCTCCAGGTTCGGGTCTGTTAGTTTGATAATCCGCAAGTGTAAGTAGACCATCAACTTCGTCTCCTCCTGCTGGGCGTGGTGCACCCTCTTCGTTCGCAATCATTAATTGAAAACCAAGACCTTTGTCTAATGTATAAACATTTCCTCTATGTGTCAGCATTGTTGTGTGGAGGTAAACTTAGTGGTCCGAGACCATATTATAGGCTACGTTAAGGGCGGTGTAAAGCTCTAGGAGGAGATAGTACCTGCTTTTCACCGAGTCCCTGTCCAGCGTCCTATCCTCACGTTGTGAGGACATGCCGCAGGAGCGGGGGACGGGATGGCCTCTCTTCGTTCGGCGCTACTCTGTTTGGATTATTGTGGTGTAGAGCGCACCTTGCCTTCGCCTTCGCTCAGGCAATGGTTCTCATGTATCCAACTCCTGTCACCTACTCCCGACGTTGTCGGGACTACGTGACTGGAGCGGGGGACGGGATAAAGTTCGAACTTTTTTCATCTCCAACCCTATTTCTATTATAAACGTTCCTGAACTTTCATCAATATCTAAATTTATTTCATTAAAATAATGTATTTTAAACATGGAAAAGGTAGAAAAGTATATAGAAATACAGAATTTGGAAATTTTGGGTGTATAGGATCGCTGTTCTTCATTCCGATATATATTCTTGTTTTTATTATAAAGATATTAAATCGCTAGACTTATATACCATTTAACTCTGAGAATTAATTAACCTTGCTATTCCTATGTAATTTTTATTCCATACGTCCAATCTTTCATCTTCTGAGTATTCAGCAAAGACTTTTTCTTCATTTTCAAAGCTAATCAAACGATTCCATTTTTGATTTATGTCACCTTTTGGCTCTGTGTGTAAGATCACTGGAACAGAATAAACAAATTCGTGGATTTTCCCATTTGAATCTGTCAAGTACCCCCTTTTTTAGACACCTTGTCTAAGGTTTTGGTGTAGTTTCCGAAATTTGGCAGGTGGCATCTTGAGGGTGGTGTGTATCCGCTCATTGTTGTAGTAGTTAACCGTGTGATGTATT
>JAQVGB010000003.1 GCA_028696915.1 Candidatus Dojkabacteria bacterium
ATTTGCGAGGTTTGAAAGGAATACCGGCTTTCTGGTACTGCCCGGCGTGAACTCGCGGTGGATTTCCACGACTTTGTCATAGAGATTGTCAGCGGTGACGGGTTCGGTCTCTCCTGCGACGGAAACCGTTCCCCACACGTCGAGCAGACTGCGCACAAATTCAAGGTCGACCATGATCACTCCGTCGGCGTTGGTGATCGTCCCTGCTTCCTGTAGAAGGTATTCCGCGGCTTCTGCCGACTGCGGGAAATCCGGTGACCAGTTGGAGAGTGAAACCGTCCACGAATCGACGTTCAGAACCTCGCTCAAGGATTCCGGCGGCTGGACCGTCTCGGGAATGCGGCTGTCAATGTCATACACATCCTTCACTTCCAGTTCTCTGATCTGCCCGTGTTCAATCCCGACTTTTGCAACACTGGTCAGCCAACCGCCGGTGCTTCTCAATTCCATGGGATTCTGGAAGAGGACAATGTAGGTTTTGCGCTCGTCTTTCCCGAGAATTTCGGGCACGAATGTTCCGAACTGCTCAAGTATTGAGAGCATCTCTCCTGCCTCATCCGTCCTCTTTGTGAGTTCATCGATGTATTTGACTAGAGAGGGAGGGTACACGGTCCTGTCGATACCCACTAGGGCCTCTCTGGCGAGGGTAATTTCCACGTTTGCGCGCTCAATGGATGGGAAGGTGCTCTCGATTGCCTCCAGCTCATTCTGGTACTCTCTGGAACCTCCGCCGGCATTCGACCCGAACGATGTGATTGGCTGGAAGTCGCGGACGTACCGGATATACGGATCAAGGCCATCGACCAGGAATGATGAGCCGGTCGAGAGATGCTCCAATGCGAGCACGATCCGTGCGGTCTGGGAGTAGAAATTGTGGGCCGGAGGAATGTGATCAGCCCATTTCAAGCCCCGCCATCCTGAAGAAACGAGATCGACATAGAATGACATATTGTCGAGAGATTCCTGTGCGTCTTCGGAATTCATTGCGAGTCCCTGCCCCGCCGCTTTTTTGCCGTAGTGGTATGCCCCTACCCCACCGACGAGGACCTGCAGGAGGGGGCTGACGATAAACAGGAACACAAGCATTGACAGTGCGGAGCCGATCAAAAGCTTCAGGGTGAACCGTGGTTGACCACCCGCTTTGCGCAGTGATGTAACGGATTCCAAAATTTTGTCTTTGATGCGGCCGATGGGTGCTGAGAATGCGGAAAGCAGTTTCCCGAATGGAGTGGCTATTTCCGCACGGTGAACAGGTGTGCCGGTTTTGAGTGCAGAGTCCTGTGCATCTTCGAATGTTTTCCATTCGGGCTTGTTCTTCCACGTGACGTTGTACTGTTTGTGAACGAAATCGAGTGTTTCGTGGAGGGCTTTTTCGAATGGGATCTTTGGCGTCCAGCCGATCTTGCTGAGATTTTTGGCGGGCACGTATACCTGGTGCGGCGGCGATTCGTACCCTGCCCCTCCAAACGCGATCTCCTGCGCGTGAGGGTTGAACTCGAGGATTTTGTAGGCGAGGTTGAGGGTTGAAATTTCGTCAGGGAACGACAGGGAAAACACTTCACCGTTCGTTTTGGAACTGAAAATTGCCTTAACGATCCCGTATACTGCGTCGAGGTAGTGGATGTAGTAAGAATAATCGAGACCTTCGCCCGGAATAATGATCCGGGGTTTGGTGACGGATTCCTTGAGCATCTGCATGAACGGAGATTTTGCCTCAAGCGAGATCCCCTCCCCCATCAGCTCACCGATCCGAGCGATGCGGATGTCGAGGGAGGTCTGGTCGTGGTATTCCGCCGCAAGATTCTCCGCGTAGCGCTGAAGCTCGATATGGTTGAACGAGTCGCCTTTCTTTGTTGATAACGTGTCCCCTATTCTGCGCTGTGCCGCTTCGGCAATTTTGCGGTGCAATTCGATTGATGTCGTAAGAATGACTTTCGAACCCTGCTGGATCGCGAGTTTCAAGACGGCATCGATATTGTTTGATTCCTCAAGGAACCGTTTGCCCGGCACTGCGCTGATCCCGGTCAAAAACTGGTCAAGGAGAATGCAGATATAGTCCAGCCTCTGAATCTTCTGTGTGAGAGATGGAATCGCGCTTAAATCGTAGACTTCGACGTGTCCGGCCTTCAACTGCTTGATAGTGTCGCGGGCAGATTTGGTGAACTCATCGAGGACAAGTACTGCGCTGTGCTGAGCGGTTAGCAGTTCGCTCAGCTTGAGACCGACCGTGTTTGCTCCATATACGATCAATGTTGTCGGTTGATTGGATTTCATTATTTTTGAATGTTGAGATCGATGGGAATTGCCATGAGCTGGAATTCTCCAATGAGTGTGTACCCTTCCCTGATGATGATGACGGCTTCACCGGGAAGAAAACCCTGTTTCTCAACCCTGATGGTGTGGCGGCCCGGAGTCAATGCGTCACTTGAAAACGGCGCAGGACCCTTCTGCTCGTCGTCGATGGTGATTTCCGCGGTACGGGGTTCTGACTGTGCATAGAACGATGCGTTGTCGAGGCTGTTTTTGCGGTAATACAATACCGTGACGGAACTGAATTGACTTCCGGGGCCGATCTCTGCCTCGACGAAGGTGCGGGTGTTGCTTTCAAGGTGGATTTGTTTCGAGACTGGTTCATAAAAATTCTCCTGATGAGAAATCCGTCTGAGCTCGAGTGTGATATCGCCGGCTGAAAGGTTTTCGGCTGAATATGGGGTCTCCCCTACTTTCTTCCCGTCGAAAAACACTTCGGCTTTTCCCTGTGGGGTGTTCACCGTTAGCGCCGCCCCATTCCCGAGGAGCGGCATGATGGAATCAAGGGTGATTGGCCTCCATATTGCGGCAATGCCGCAGATCACCATGATCACAAGGACTGCCACTGTCGTTTTGAGCAGGTTTTTCACGTTTTCATTATAGATACGGCATCCCGATATGGCAATACGGCAGATAGTGGATAAGTATACGCAGGGTAGAATAAATCTCTCACCTAGATGTACTTCGGGTGGTCATCCTAATACGAATATTTCGACTCAGGACTTTCCGGGGTAGGGGACGAAGGTCTCTTCAGTCCTGCACGACGGACGAGTGCAGGGATGACAAATATCGTTCCGAAGAGCACAACACCGACCGCCAATACGAGTGATGCCTTCATGGTCCCAGCCATGGCGAGGGCAATGGTGCCGAGAATTCCGGTCGCCAGGTATTCGATGAATGCGATCCTTCGTTCTGAAAGTCCAAGCTCGAGAAGCCGATGGTGAAAGTGTGACTTATCGCTAATGGAGAGCAGTTCGAGCGGGTTTTTCGGCCGATGAACGAGGAAACGTCTCGTGACGACGAAAACAAAGTCAACAAGTGGGAGCAGAAGAATGACGATCGCGGTTGCGAATTTTGTGCCGCTGATGACGCTCAGAACAGCCAGAATGAAGCCGAATGTTGATTTTCCCGGAGATCCTGACCAGATCTTTGCGGGGTAGAAGTTGAACACGAGGAAACCCAGGAGGAGACCGGCAAAGATACTGCTGACGACCGCTGTGCCGTGTTCGTTAAACCGCACGCTCAAAAGGAAGAATATGACGCTTGCGATCAGGCTATTTCCCTCCATGAGCCCGTCTGTTCCGCTGGAAAATTTCACGGCAAGAGTGCAAATGAGGATCCACGCGAAGAGCACGAAATCGCCGGGAATGAGAAACCGCAGGTCAAATCCAAGAAAAGAACCGGTGAGCACATGCTGGTCGAGTGGAATGACTCCGTTGAGCGGATTGTTCAGCAGTGAAATATCGATTGTCGTCGCGCACAGGAACAACGCGACGCCGCACTGGATGAAAAGCTGGGCGCGTCCTGACAGTTCGTGAAAATCGTCGATAATGCCCATGACCGCAAGCACGGTGACCGCGAGCAGTAGTGCTGAAATTTCCTGCGAGGGGCTGATATTTGAAACAGTCAGGATAATGAGCGGAAGCACGACTGCAATACCGCCGAGTAGGGGAGTGGGCTGTTTTTCAAGGTGACGGAAATCTGAGGGTTTCGCGCCTTTTCGCATACTTGGCGGAAGGCCCAAAATACGAAGTTTCCGCGCAATAATACCGACAATGGGAGTCAGAAGAAACGACACTGCAAGTGAGAGCAAAAACAGTGGTGCATAATCAAGATACGGCAGATAGTTTTGAGGGATGGTGAGGCCAAACATCAGGGAACGGGAAGTGTTAATAGTATAGATTTAAGGATCGTTGTATAGAAGAGGAATGCAGTTAACAAGGCACTGATGAGAATGAAGAATGAGACATGCTTGACCTTGTAAAAGAGCCGTGCGGCGGAGTAGAGGACCAGTGCCTGAACGACGAGATGCGCAAAGAAAAGCGTATAGACTGTTGATTGGGTGACCTGAACGGTGCTGGTTTCATGAGAAAAATAGAGTAGGGGAATAGCGGGTGGAAGGTCCGGTCTCCTGAAAAGGTACGCGAGGCAGAGATAGGAGACTGTTATATTAATAAAAATGATCAGCCAGAGGAGTGGAGAACGCCAGAACGAAAAATGGTCGAGAAGTACCGCCGTCCGGGAAATCTTGAACCTCAGTACATCGAGGACCCTGATCCCCGAGTACCGGAGGTGAAGGGGCATTTGGGTATCCTTCTGCTTCTTGTTTTTTGGTGTCTTCACGCTCTGTTTCATTTCGATTCTCCTGCATTATACATCTTGAACAGCCTGATGAACTCATCTGTCGACAGGTTTGCGGGTCGTCGTTGCAGATCGATGCCTTCCGACGCGGTCAGTACTGAAAACTCGCCACGGTCACGTTTTGACGCTTTAAGAAGTGGTTTCATATTGTTTTCAAGCGTTTTGCGCGGCTGTGAAAAACATGCCCTGATAAACGACGTGAGTTTTTGATGATCGGGCGGCGGCTGTGCACGGGAAAACGATATAAGCGCGGCGTTGACTTTCGGGACCGGTAGGAAGCCCGTTCGCGGAATGGTCATGTGGTATCGCACACTGCTGTAGATTGTTGCAAGATGGTACAGGAAATCTGCGTGCGGAGGCGGGTTCGTATAGCTTAGGGCGACTTCCTTCTGCACTATAACGGTCATGTGTGTCAGTGGTGGGGAAGGAAACGTCAAAAATCGCTTAATAATCGGCTTAGATATATTAAAAGGAAGGGAACCGACGATTTGAAACGGCTCGGATGGAAACGCTGACAACGGCACCGAAAGAATATCATCGTTGACCACTGTGACGTTTTCGATCGACTGTTCATGCGTCAGAGATTTGATATATTCGGCGAAGATCGGATCTTTTTCAATGCAGATCAGCCGGTCGGCAACCGTGCTGAGAGGGATGGTTAACGAGCCCCGGCCCGGTCCTATTTCAACGATAGTGCGCTCCGGGATGGATGCGACGATATCGACGAGATGCGAAACGACCTTGTGGCTCGTCAGGAAGTTTTGTCCGAGTGCCTTAATCGCCATTGGAACCGACGATCGGATATCTCAGATCAAGGATTCCCTCTGTGACCGGAAACAGTGTATTGCACTTTGTGCACATAACTTCCTGTGAATTCAGTGTGAGCGGTTCGTTGCATGCAGGGCAGACAAGAATATCGTGCAGGGCATCGTACACTGAATATGCGTTTGTAGGTGCACTGCCACTTTTTTTTGCCGATATGGTATTATTTTTCATCGGCTGGCCAGGGGAGTGTGGCGTTTTGTCAGCCTTGATAACAATGCTCGGGGTCAGTGTCGTCCATCCGAAAAACCTCTGTGCCCATTTCTCTGAGGTAACCAGTATTTTCCGCGGAAAGATCCTCTTCAGCAAAGGGATCCTGAAGAAGGAGAGCGCCCTTCGTGTGTGTGGTTGCATTCCATGAGAAACAAACAGAGATTCTATGTGAAACGGGTGGAAATTTAGCATGATACCGCGCTCTTGTGCTGTCGTGCCCTCCGGATTTTCAAACGGAACGGCGTGGGGTTCCTTCGACGTGAGAAATTTGAACCGACCTCGTACCAGCGCTCTCAGGACGGCCTTGATGTGCATTTTGTTTGCGAATTCCATGACAAAAGACCCACCGGGCTTGATGGTCCTCGATATTTCAGCGATCGCATCGTCGGTGTGTTCGAGATGATGAAGAACGCGCACCATCAATGCTGAATCAAGAGAACCTTTGCGGAAAGGGAGATGATACACATTGGCGGCGATGGGAAAGATATTGGTGATTCTTTGTTGTTTTATCGTTTCCTGGGCCTTTTTTAATGCACCGATCGAATAGTCAAGAAGAACACAGCGTTCGTAGTTGTTCCGGTAGAGCGGCATGTGACGTCCGAACGATCCCCCGATATCGGCGAACAACTTGCCGTGTTCATTTTTCAGAAGGGGTGTGAGCGCGGTGACTTCCGCCGCGTGTTCATATGACCTGTTTTTCCAATAGGTTTCGTAGTCGTAGCCGTATTTGTCATAGAGAGAAATGTCTGGAGCACTCATGTCAGAGAAAACTGATTGAACTGATACAATTAAATAACCGGCGCTGATACCGTGCACGTGCGACTGGCGGTATAGACCTCGGGTTCAATGCTATCCTGAAGCGTGCAAGGCTTCAAGCTCCCGAACTTTTTCATGAATCTGATTGAGCGAAATATTCGCCTGCCGTGTTTCTCCTCGCTGTTCCGAGAGTGTTAGTTTTCTTTTTAATTGCGTTATTTCAGAGCGGATCGCGTGCTCTCTGATATTCTTGATTGTTCCGTTAAGTTCTTTGCAGAGCTCGTCTTGCGATGGTTGCTCAGTCCAGAGCGGGCGCATCAGGAGTTCGGTCATTCTCTGCCGGTCTGCCTTGTCAAGTGTCGAGATCACAACATGGGTGATGTCCGCTGGCTTCGACTGTTTTCTGTACGTTTCAAGTATGGTCTTCACAAGCTTTTTGACCGTTTTCGACTGAATGTCATCAACGGGAATTTTTTCGCACGACCAGCTGAGTAGGTTCGGGAATTGCGAAATGAGCGCAAGGAGGTGTGTTTCATATATATGAGCTTTTGGTTCGTTTGTCGGGGGCTGTGGGGTATCATTCAGCCGCTCTTGAGGCCGGGATACACGGCGTAGAGGTGGCTGATCAAATGAACGTGTCTGACGGAGCTTCGGGATTTGCCGTTTAAGCTCCGGGACCGGCACGTCAACGACTGTGCTGATCTCTTCCAGATGGTGCTCGTAGATGATGGGATCAGAGACAGCATTCATCAGCGGCGCAATTGCCTTGACGATAGCCTGCTTCCCCTCAAGCGTTTTGTTGTCATGAGTTTCTGTCTGTATGTCGAGGAAAAACGAGATTGTCGGAAGCGGGGAGTTAGCGGCTTTTTTCCATACCTCGGGGTCAATTCTTATGCACTCATCGGGATCTTTTCCCTTTGGGATCCTGACCGAAAACACGGAAAACCCTTTGCTGAATGCAAGGATCGCGAGGCGTAAGTGGGCGTTTCGTCCTGCGTTGTCGTCGTCGAAGGCTACCGAAATATTTTCGGAGTACCGTTTGAGCCGGTCGAGCTGGTCTTCAGTAATCCCGGTGCCAAGCGGTGCGACGACATTCGGCACCCCTGCGCTCCAGGATGAAATAACGTCTGTCGTTCCCTCTACAAAAATCGCCCGGTCGATAGTTCTGATATGTTTTTTGGCGATGTTGAGTCCGTACAGATTCCTTCGTTTCTGAAAGATGATGCTTTCGGGGGAATTGAGATATTTGGGGCGGTCGTCATTTTTTCTGAACACTCTACCGGTGAATCCGATGACCGTGCCATTGTGATCGAAAATTGGAAACATCAACCGGTCGACGAACTTGTCGACAATGCGAGACTCCTTTTTGGAGGCGAGGCCGATGTTCACAAGCTCCGCCGGGCTGAAGTCTTTCCGGGCAAGGAACGTGACGAGTGATGTGTGAACCCCGCGGGGTGGTGCATAGCCGATCATGAACGTCATTTGCGTGTTACCCGAAAGCCCCCGTTCATCCACGTACGTGCGCGCCTCTGCTCCGACCGGATGTTTGTTCAAAAGGAAACGGAAGTATTGTGCGGCAAGAAGGTGCGCCTCTTTTGCTCTGGTATATTCTTTTGAATCTCCGCCGGAGCGTGTTGAAAATTTCAATGTCACGCCGGCTTCTTTGGCAAGAAATTCCAATGCCTCCCGGAACTCGAGGGCCTCGACTTTTTGGATAAACGAAATGACATCACCACCCTCTCCGCATCCGTAGCACTTGAACAGGTTCAGGTCCGGGTTGACTGAGAACGACGGGGTCTTTTCGGAGTGAAACGGGCAGACACCAAACAGGTTTTTACCGACCGGTTTGAGCTTGACGTAGCGTTTCACAATGTCCTCTATGCGGATGCGTTCCTTGAGGTCTTCGATCTGGGCCTTGCTGATTCCTGCTTGTGCTTGGTCTGCGGTCATAGAGCGTTTTGTTAATGTCGTGCTAGGGCTGGCGGCAGTTCACACTCTGGTTTTCAAGTTCACAGACAATGGCGGCGACGCCGCCTGCTTCTACCACGAGATCGACCGGTTCGTCATTGACGGTGACCTGGGTCGTGGATACCCTTCCCGTGCGGATGAACACGGTTCTTTGCGCCGTGTATGTGTAGGTGCTCTGAGCGGGGGCAACGGAAGAAAACATCTGGGTTCCGTCGACCTCAATTTCGAGCCAGGCGTTCTCTGTGCCGATCGTGATTCCGATGTCCATTTGCTGTGCGGCTGCTGGCCCATCTGCGGGAACTTCGTCTTGAGATCCGTCGTTGTTCTCGGTGTGATCAGAAGATTCGTCGGGGGCGTATTTGACAGTGATTGACTTGACGGCCTCTTCTCCAATGTTGTCAGGGTGTCGCGACGTAATGACAAATGTGTTACTGCCTTTGCTGAGGGTTAACGATGACTCGAATGCTCCGGTGTAGGACACTCTGATCGGTTCATCATTGATTGTGACGGTCATGCTCGGCTCTGTCATTCCTTTGATGGTGAGCGGGCTGGTTTTGACGGTCACATTACCCTGCGGTTCGGTGATCTCAAGCCGTGGTGGTTTCTGAAAATTGTAGAACTGGAAAATCAAGTAGCCGAGTGTTGCGACGACGACGATACCGATGACGACCGTGGCCACGATTCCCGGTGTCAAAACGAAGATTGGTTGTTTGACCTTCTTCCGGGAGGTGTGGAAACCCTGTGTGGTCGAATCGCGTACCTCCCTGCGGTAGAGTGCGAGTATTTTTTGGGTAGAAAGACCAAGAAACTTAGCGTAATTTTGCAGGAAGCCCTTGGCATAAACAGCCGAAGGAAACCGGTTAAACTCGTTGTTTTCAAGGGCGAGCAGATAGGGCTTGTTGATTTTCGTCGCGGCGGCGACTTCCTCAAGCGAGAGCGCTCTTTTCTCCCGTTCTTTTTGTAGTAGTGATCCTGCAGTCAGCATGGAATAAGAATACACGTTGATACGTAATCTCAGGCAGTCTGGTTGTCTTGTGAGCCTCTGTTCAGAAAGGCTTCTGCATCGCTGATCAGGACTTTCCTGGGCTTGCTGCCGTCCTGTGGTCCGACGACTTTCGCTTCGTAGAGCTGGTCGACCATCCGGGCGGCGCGGTTGTACCCGATGCTGAGCTTTCTCTGGAGCAGTGACGATGATGCCTTCTGTGAATTGACGACGATCCTGACCGCATCGGCAAACAGCGGATCGTCAAAAATATTGCCTCTCCCGCCGTTGACGCTGTTGCCAGCCTGCGGCTGGGTGATTGAAGGATTATACTCGACAGCCTGTGCCTGCGACTTAATAAACCCGGTAATTTGCTCGACTTCTTTATTTGAAACAAATGCTCCCTGGATTCTCAGCGGGCGCGAGAGGTCAGGTGCCTTAAACAGCATGTCTCCGTCCCCCAGTAGGTTCTCCGCGCCGATCATGTCGAGAATGACTCGCGAATCGACTGAAGTTGCGACATTCATACCGATACGGGCCGGGATATTTGCCTTGATCAGGCCGGTGAGCACATCGACCGAGGGTCGCTGTGTCGCAAGCACAAGATGTATTCCGACGGCGCGTGCCATCTGTGCAAGCCGCACGACCTTCGACTCGATATCGATTCCTGATGTAAGCATCAAGTCGGCCATCTCGTCCACCACAAGGATGATATAGGGTAGGGCGGGAAACCCGAATTTCGCATTATACTGCTCGAGATTTCTTACTTCTGCCTTTTTGAGAATGTGGAAGCGTCTCTGCATCTCAGAAACAAGCCACTCGAGGGTATAGATCACCTTGTCCATATCGGTAATGACAGGTGTTAAAAGGTGTGGAATGTCGTTATACGGCGGGAGCTCGACCATCTTGGGATCGACGAGGATCAGCCGCACATAGTCGGGCGAGTGGTTCATCAGAAGGCCGGACAGAAACGAATGCACGCAGACCGATTTTCCAGACCCCGTCGCGCCAGCGATGAGAAGGTGGGGCATCTTGGCGAGGTCGCGTACAAGCGGTTCCCCGGCAATATTCTTGCCGAGCACCAGTGGCAGTTTTCCTGAGAACTGTTTCATTTCAGATGAGCGCAACATGTCGCCGAGAGTAACGAACGTCGGTTTCTGGTTCGGAACCTCGATTCCGATGAGCGATGTTCCCGGGATTGGCGCTTCGATACGGACGGAGCCGGAGGGAGCCGCCAGCGCAAGTGCCAGATCGTTGCCGAGCGATTTAACTTTTGCAACTTTTGTGCCGACCGTGATGCTGAGTGCGTATTGGACGACCCGCGGCCCGACTGCAATTTTGCTGACTTTCGCTTGTATCCCGAAGCTCTTCAGTGTCCGTTCGATGATATCCGCCTTGGATCGGTAGATACGGGGATCGACCGTTGCCGTGTGTGAGGTCGAAAGAATGTCCATTGGGGGAGTTTGCCAGTCCGGGAACTTTATCTCTGGAGGTTCTTCACTTTCCGGCTCGACAGAGCCGGAGACTCCCGATGAATATGATGACCCGTCGTCCGTCCGGGCAGGAGAAGAGACCGGAATATCGTCGTCTGATGACAGGGGTTTGCGTTTTTCCTGATCGGGCATTGGGCCTTGTTGTCCGATGAACAGTGCCTCTTCATTCTGGGGGAGCGGTTCGAGCTGTCCCTGTTTCTCAAATTTCCTCTGTCTCCGCCGCTCAAGAAATTCGGTGACGGCGGCTTTGACCTGGTCGAGAGTCATGTTTGATATGAGGGTGACCGCTATGGCCGAGAAGAGAAAGAGGACAAGGATTGACGCGAACCGGCCGAATGTGTCGATCAGCACCTGTGAGAAGGTATACCCCACCAGACCTCCGCCCTGTCCTGCCAAGGCGCTTTCGTGTGCCTTCTCAACGGGAATAATAAGATGTGTCGCGGCGGCAATAATTAGTGAAAGCAAGAAGAACCCGAATGTCGTTCGAAGACCGTTGATTTTGGTCTGGTATCCGAGAATAGTAAGCGCGATCAGAAGCAGGGTGATACCGGTCGGAATGCTCGCTACACCGACGATTGACAGAATTGTCCTGAAGAGTGATCCCTCAAGAAAGAGACTGACCACACACAAAATGGCCGCTACAAGGATGAGCAGTCCAAAAAATGTTCGTGTTTCCTCACTCTTTATGGTGAGTTCTTTTCGCTTGCGGGGGCGTCCCCGCCGTCTCCGAGCCACGTCATGATTGTAGTGGAATGGCGATAGGTTGGCAATTGTTTGCATTGATACGCAATGGACCGGAATGGAGACTGGAATCGTAACGTGGGCTGGGCGAACATGCTATACCTCGGAAACATTGGAACAGAGCTCATTTCTGTGCCTTGTCGCCTGTGGGATAATTCCGGGTCTGCCGGTTGGTGAATTACCGAAACAGCCCGATACGGTCAAATTTGTTGACATACTGGTAGCCGTATGATATGATTGCCCTGACCTTTTCTCGAAAAACACCGTCATATTAATGTTTTTGTCATTTTTCTCGCGTAAATCACTGAAGAACAGTCGATAGGCACTGGGTGTGCCTTTTTTGCGCTTCATTGATGCACGCGACAGAGCAAAGGCAGTGGATACAGCGTCAATCGACCGAGATCATAATTTTGAACCGGGCTCAAAATAATGGCTGAAGTCAAGAGAAATGTCGTTGGTCGGGTTAATCTCGGAACAACGACACCCCTGATTCCTCTTCCGAATTTTATCGAATCACAGCATACTTCTTTTAACGAATTCGTGAAGGAAGGATTACGCACGCTGTTTGATTCAATCAATCCGGTCAAAGACACGCTTGGGAAAATGTGGACGCTCGAGTTCGGACAGTACCGCTTTGGTAAACCGAACCGGACCCAGGATGAGGCGATCGAAAAGAATCTTTCGTACGATGCGCCTCTCTACGTGATAGTGAAGTTGACGAACGAGCGCACCGGTGAGATCCAGGAGCAGGAAATTTTTGTTTCCGATATTCCTATTATGACCGACGAGGGATACTTCATATACAACGGTGTCTCAAAAGTCGTTGTCCATCAGATTGTCCGTGCAGAAGGTGTCCTGTTTGATGAAAGCAAGCGAAGTCTTCCTTCACGGCGGTTGTTTAATGCACGGCTGATGCCGTTCCGTGGACCCTGGTTTGAGTTCGATGTCAGCAAAAGCGACGTGATGACTGTCCGTCTGATCAACAAGCGTCCTAAGGTGCTTGTTACATCGCTTCTGCGCGTCCTCGGATTCTCATCCGACGAAGAGATCAGAAGTGTGTTCAAGGACGTGCTCGGCCTAGAGCGGGATATCATCGAATCGACCCTCGAGCGCGATAGCACAAAAAGCCGCGAACAGGCGGTGATCGACATTTATAACAAGATCCGCCCCGACGAGAGTGTGTCCCTTGAGTCAGCGGAGAAGTACATCAAAGGATTCTTCTTTAATAACCGCCGTTTTGAGCTTGGCCGTATCGGCAGGTATCAATTGAATAAAAAACTTGAGCTCGACGTAGAATTGAAACCGGGCAATTACCGTTTGTTTGTCAACGATCTTGTTGAGCTTATTAAGGCGCTTGTCGAAGTGAATAACGGGAAGCGACAGCCCGATGATGTCGACCATCTTGCAAACCGCCGTATCCGTGGAGTCGGGGAGATAATTCTCGACGAACTGCGTGTCGGTATCGTGCGGATGGAAAAAACGATCCGTGATCGTATGAGTATGCACGGCGAAGAAGAAAAGGTAACCGCGTCCATGCTCGTGAGCACGAAACCATTCTCTGCCGCGGTCAACAGCATGTTTGGTACCGGACAGCTGTGCCGGTTCATGGATCAGGAGAACTTCCTTGCCGAGCTCGAGCACAAACGCGAAGTGACGGCAACCGGTCCCGACGGGCTCACAAAGGAGAGGGCAACGTTTTCAGTCCGCGATGTCCATTTTTCACACTATTCACGCTTCTGTCCGGTAACCACCCCCGAAGGAACCCCAATCGGTATTTCACTGCATCTTGCACTTTACGCGCGGATAAACAAGTACGGGTTCATCGAAGTGCCCTACGTGAAAGTCGAAAAAACGGCAAAGAACACAAAGAAAGACCTTGTTGGCAGGATTCCTCTCGAAGATGTCGTAAATCCGAAGACAAAGAAGGTCCTCGTGAAGGGTCAGACCATCATTGATGAAAAGACTGCGGAGGCGATTGCTTCCGTGAAAGAACTTCAGGAAATTCAGGTGCGATCGTTCCGGAGCGGAGAGATTATCTATGTCGACCCGGCGGACGAAACGAAATATGTTACGACGATGTCGACCGTGCAGATGGATGAGCACGGTAACCTGACGGGCCAGCTTGTTTCCGTCAGGGCGGAAGGTCATTTCTTCCTTCGTCCGGTGCAGGATGTTCAGTTAATGGATGTCGTCCCGTCACAGATTTGCGGACTTGGTCTGTCGACTCTCGCATGTGTCGCGTGCGACGATCCTGCTCGTGCACTGATGGGTTCGAACATGCAGAGGCAGGCAGTTCCACTTGTTAACAGTCAATCACCGATCGTCGGGACCGGCTATGAAGAAATTGTCTCACGCCAGTCCGGATGGACGGTCTATGCTGAAGGAGACGGGGTGGTGTCATATGTCGACGCGTCAACCGTGAAGGTGAAATATGCAGGTGAAAAGAAGGAGCGTGCCTATGAGGTGATCACATTTCAAGATACCAACCAGGGCAACTGCTATATTCAGTGTCCGGTCGTGGATTTGAACCAGAAAGTCAAGACAGGCGACCTTCTGATCGACGGTCCCAGCATGCAAAACGGAGAGATGGCTCTTGGGACGAATATAACTGCGGCATACATGATCTTCGAAGGATATGTGTACGAAGACGGCTTCCTCATTTCGGACCGGCTGGTGCGGGATGATGTTCTGACCTCGATCCATATTAAGAAGTATAAGCTTGAGGTTCAGGAGACAGAGTTGGGTCCTGAAATTCTTACGAACGACATCCCGAATGTAAGCGAACGCGCATTGAGAAATCTGGATGAGCGCGGTATCGTCCGCATCGGCTCGAGCGTTCAGCCGCAGGACGTGCTTGTCGGGTGCATCGCCCCGAAGGGTGAGCAGGAGTTGACTGCAGAGGAGCGGCTTTTGCGTGCGATTTTTGGTGAGCATGCCCGTGAGGTTCGCGATAATTCGTTAAAAGTTCCACACGGTCAGGGTGGTGTCGTCGTTAAGACACAGACACTGTCTGTTGCCGAGGGTGACAAGCTCTCGTCAGGCGTGCTTCAGCAGGTGAACGTGTGGGTTGCCCAAACGAAGCGGATTTCATTTGGGGATAAACTGGCTGGCCGTCACGGAGACAAGGGAACCGTATCGATGATCCTCCCACAGGAGGATATGCCGTTCCTTGAAGACGGTACGCCGGTTGACATTATTATCAACCCGATCCTTGTCAAAAGAATGAATATCGGTCAGCTTTTGGAAGTGAAACTTGGAAAACTAGCCGCAGATCTGGGAATTAAACTTGCCCTACCAAACTTCGAGAGTTGGAATCTTCAGTGGCTGTACGACGAGTGCGAGAAGAATGGTATCAGTACCGACGAGCGTGTGACGTTGTATGACGGTCGGACAGGTAAGCCGTTCGCAAAGAAGGTGAAAGTCGGCCCTAAGTACATTTTAAAACTGAAGCATATCGCGGATACTAAGATCCATGCGCGGTCGACCGGACCCTACACGCTGGTTACCCAACAACCTCTTGGAGGAAAAGCACAGATGGGTGGTCAACGGTTTGGAGAAATGGAAGTGTGGGCGCTAGAAGCACATGGCGTGCCGACTATCCTTCAGGAAATGCTGACGATTAAGTCCGACGATGTTCGTGGCCGTGCCGATGCCTACAAGGCAATCATCCACGGAGAGAATATTGAGTCGGTGTCTGCCCCGGAATCGTTCAAAGTGCTTATGAGAGAGTTGAACGCACTATCGTTGAATATCGACCTAATTTATAAGCAGGCGGAAACGGCTGACGATGGAGGAACAGAACAACCCGTTGAGGCAGAGCAACCGGCGGAGGTTCTCTGATTTCTCAGCAATAAAAGTTACACTTGCATCTCCCGAACAGATCATGTCCTGGTCTCACGGTGAGGTCGAGAAAGCTGAAACGATCAATTACCGGACACTCAAACCCGAGGTCGGTGGCCTGATGTGCGAAAAGATCTTCGGGCCGACAAAGAACTACGAGTGTTACTGCGGTAAATACCGAAAAGTTCGGTATAAGGGTATTATCTGTGACAAGTGCGGCGTCGAAGTCACGAGCAATAACGTCCGGCGTGAGCGCATGGGGCACATCAAGCTTGCAGTACCCGTTACCCATGTCTGGTACGCGTACAGCATCCCGAACAAAATATCGACGATCCTCGACATTTCTCAGAAACGTCTCCTGTCGGTCGTATATTACACACGCTATTTAATCACCGAGGTCGACTCGAAACGCAAACAGGAGATCATCCCTGTCATTGACGAGGAGCTTTCACAGAAGAAAGCTGAACTTGATAAGGAGATGGAGAAGCTTGTTGCGGAAGTTGAACAGAAGACCAAGAAAGAAACCGACTCATTAAAGAAAAAAGAAAAAGACGATGAAAAGCGTGCTTTCAAAGTCGAGACCCTTCAGCACTCTCTGAAGCGCCAGGTGGCCGCGCTCCACAAGGAGTTCGCCAGCAAGGAAGAGGATCTTGAGAAGGAGTACCATGAGCTTCGTGAACTGGTCCAACGGGTAGAAGTTGGCGAGGTGCTTTCCGAAGACGAGTTCATTATTCTTCGTGAGCGGAATTTCCTTTTTTTCACCGCAAAAATGGGTGCAGATGCGCTCAAGGACCTCCTGTCTGCACTCGATCTGCAGTCGATCAGCCAACGGCTCCGTCACGAGATCAACGTGACGCAGTCTCTCGCAAAGCGTGCCAAGATCATTGGTAGGCTCAGGTTGATGGAAGGGCTTTTGAAAAATAATCTCCGTCCCGAATGGATGGTGCTCGATGCGCTTCCCGTCATTCCTCCGGATCTTCGGCCGATCATCCAGCTTCCGGGCGGAAAATTCGCTACATCCGACCTCAACGACCTGTACCGGAGAGTGATCAACCGCAACAATCGTTTGAAGCGGCTCATTCAGATCGGTGCACCTGAAGCGATTCTCAGAAATGAAAAACGGATGTTACAGGAGGCGGTTGACGCACTCATCGACAATTCACATCGTCCAAGTCGTCCTGTCGTCAATCTCCGCAAAATGCCGTACAAGGCATTGACCGATCAGCTGAGAGGCAAAAAGGGCCGCTTCCGCCGGAACCTTCTTGGAAAACGCGTCGACTATTCCGGACGTGCCGTTATTATCGGATCTGCAGACCTGACATTGAACCAGTGCGGACTTCCGCGGAGCATGGTGCTTGAAATGTTCAGACCGTTTGTGATCCGTGAATTGCTCGAGATGGGCAAGGCGCCCAATATTCGTGTCGCAAAACAGCTCATCGATGACGAAGATGAGGTGATCTGGGATATTCTTGAACGGTTGATTGAAAACCGGCCGGTGCTTTTAAACCGTGCACCGACACTTCACAAACAGGGTATCCAGGCGTTCTATCCGAGGCTTGTCGAGGGAAATGCGATCCGTATCCATCCGTTGGTTTGTGCGTCGTACAATGCGGACTTCGACGGAGACATGATGGCGGTCCATATTCCGTTGACCGAAGAAGCGGTTGACGAGGCTCGAAAGAATATGCTTGCTCAGGAAAATATCGTCGATCTCTCCGACGGCAGTGTCTGGGCGCTTCCGACGAAGGACATGATCATTGGGCTATTCATGCTTACTGCGAAAGACGTTGATGATGCGCCTCCGGTTGTGTTCCCGAGCTTGAACCGTGCGATTTCTGCTCATGATTCAGGCGAAGTTACGCTGAACCAGAAGGTTGTTGTCCGTCATGAAGGAGAGACGATTGAGACATCGATCGGACGGTTGATTTTCAACACGGCACTTCCCGACGGCCATCCGTTTGTCAATGAACAGGTGACGAAGTCAGTTCTGGGAAGTATTGTTAAAGGAATTATCCGGGAGTATCCGAAGGAAGCGGCGGTCGAAACGCTTGATAATATGAAAGCGCTCGGGTTCCGCTACGCAACTGAACTCGGGTACGATCTTGCGGTCGAGGATTTCGAAATCGATATCGACCGTGAAGCGTCACTTGAAAAAGGTGATCAACAGGAGCTCAAACTGCAGGAGGATTATTTGATGGGACTTCTAACCTACGACGAAAAACGTAACCTCAGCATCGATCTCTGGAACAACATTACCGATGAGATGGACAAGAAAATATGGGAGCGGATGAACACAGATAACCCGGTCTATCTTCAGGTCAAATCGGGTGCGGCGAACTATCCCCCGCAGGTCCGTCAGATTGTTGCCATGAAGGGACTTCTGCGTGATCCGCAGGGTGAATGGGTCGAGCTTCCGATCAAAGGAAATCATACGAAAGGTCTTTCGGCGTTTGAATACTTCGCCGCAAGCCGTGCTGCACGGAAAGGTTTTGCCGATACCGCGCTTCGTACGTCGAAGAGCGGCTATCTGACCCGTAAACTTGTCGATGTTGCCCAGGACTTGATCATCCGTATCGAGGATTGTGGCGTCAAAGGACACGGTCACCGCATTGTCAGGGACGACGAAATGCGGACCCGCAGGATTCCGTTCTCTGAGATCATTCTTGGCCGTTGGACCGTGGAGGAAGTTATCGATCCCAAGACGAAGAAAGCCATTATCAGTGCCGGTGAGGAAATTACGACAAAACTAGCCAAACAGATAGATGAGGCGGGTGTGCAGGAGGTCGTAGTGCGTTCACCGCTCACCTGTCAATCTCCGCTCGGCCTTTGTCAGAAGTGCTATGGATATGATATTGGAACGAATCGACCCGTTGAGATTGGTAAGGCTGTGGGTGTTATCGCCGCGCAGGCAATGGGCGAGCCTGCAACTCAGATGGTCCTTCGCACCTTCCACTCGGGTGGAGTAGGGGAAACGGATATTACCCGTGGTCTTCCACGGCTGGAGGAGTTGTTCGAGGCGCGTCTTCCGAAGAAAGTGGCATTCATCGCTCCGTTTAACGGCAAAGTGACGGTCGAGGAAATCGAGGACGAAATGCACCGTGTTTCTCTTGAGGGTAAGAAGGACGAGCATCGTGTGTTCTACTTGAGCGAGGCGAAAGAGATCCCGGTGAAGGATGGTGACTCGGTAAAAGATGGCGAGGTACTGTTTGTCACCAATGACGAACGTGAGCATCAGGCACCGTTTGCCGGTAAGGTATCGATCCTTGGCAACGTGCTTGAGGTCAGAGGTGAAGTCTCTGCCTTCGAGGAATACACGATTCCTGAGCAGTACAAGATTGTTGTTGAGAATGGATCGGAAATCGCCGCAGGCACACCGATCACAGACGGAAGCCTCAATCCGAAACAACTCTTCGAAATCGTCGGATTGCTGAAAACACAGGAGTATGTCATTGACGGAGTACAGATGGTGTATACCGAACAGGGGATCGCCATGAACGACAAGCATGTCGAGTGTATTGTCCGCCAGATGGGCAGGATGTCGAAAGTTGTTGAGCCCGGAGATTCCAACTATCTGATCGGGTCGTTTGTCAGCAAGTACATAGCGCTGATGAAGAACGAGAACCTGACGGAGAACGGCAAAAAACCGACCTTTATCATCGATCAGGTGATGGGTATCACGGCATCATCACTGAAAACCGAGAGCTTCCTTTCTGCCATGTCGTTCCAGGAGCAGGTGAGGGTACTGACCGAGGCAGCGCTCATTGGAAAGATCGATTATTTGCGTGGTTTGAAGGAAAATGTTATCATCGGGCGCCCGATTCCGACGGGAGACTCTGCCCGTATAGAAAATTTTGATGACCTGGAAGAGTTCCAGGAATAGCGAGGTACAACCCATGCCAACGATCAACCAACTGCTAAGAAAACCAAGGAAAAAACCGACGAAAACGATGAGCAGGATCGGTCTGAAGGTCAACCGCAATACCGTCCGCAACACCATAAGCTATCAGAACAATCCGTTCAAGCGCGGTGTCTGTGTACAGGTGAAAACAATGACCCCGAAGAAACCGAACTCCGCTCTCCGCAAGATTGCACGTGTCCGGCTTTCAAACGGCCATATGGTTACGGCGTACATTCCCGGGGAAGGGCATAACCTTCAGGAGCACTCTGTTGTTATGGTGAAGGCGGGGAGAAAACGCGATCTTCCGGGTGTCCGCTACATCGTTGTTCGCGGCCGATATGATGCCGAGGGCGTGAAAGGCCGCAAGAAGGGTCGTTCCAAGTATGGAGCGAAACGCTCATCCGATGGAGGGGCGAAATAACAATCTCAATAAGCTATTCTGATATCGTCAATCAATGAGAGGTAAGAAGGCACCGACAAGAAAGACAATTCCGGATGTCGTATACGGCAGTGAAACTGTTGCCCGCTTCATCAACTACGCGATGCTCGATGGTAAGAAGTCACGCTCGAGAGAAAATGTCTATAAGGCACTTGAAACCGGCTCACAGCAGGTGAAAGTTAAGCCGATAGAGCTTCTTGATGGAGCGTTGAAGAATGTAAAGCCTTCCCTGGAAGTCAGGTCACGCAGGGTGGGTGGTGCGAGCTATCAGGTTCCAGTTCCTGTTGAAGAGTCACGTCAGGAGTCCCTGGCGCTTGGCTGGATCATCCGAGCCGCGCGTGCAAAGAAAGGAGCGAGTTTTCAGAAGCGTCTGACGGACGAGTTGGTTTCTGCGTTCAAAGGTGAGGGTGATGCCGTCAGGTTGAAACAGGAGACAGAGCGTATGGCTGAGGCAAACAAGGCGTTCGCTCACTTCAGATGGTAGAAAGTGCCTGGATCAGTCGTAGGTATCGTTCCTTTTTTCAAATTCGTGATTCTTTCTGTGCTGTTCTCTCTAGGTGATAGGGTGGGTTCCTCCTGAGAATATACCCACGGGGGTATATGTTTTGCCTGATGTGCGGATAGGTATCGGGAAGGTAACAAGGATGTCGCAATGATGTGGGGGATTGGTAGTCTGGGTATTACTTTTCGTCAGGTTTTGCTTCTGCCGGGCCTTCCTTAGGGGATGCTTCTCCTTCCAGAATTCCCTCGTCGGTTTCTTCAACAGGTTCTTCACCTTCAGCGGGTTCTTCGCCCTCAGTGACTGGAGCCGGCTCTTCTTCGGCCTTCTGGAACGGCTGTATCGACGCAACCGCGAATTCGCGGGTATTTTCATTAAGAAATTCGAGCGTTTCCGGAATGGAGAGGTCGCCAACGGAAATCAGATCTCCGACGTCTTCAAGGACTGAGATATCTGCATATAGCTTCGATGGAATATCTCCCGGAAGTCCGCGCAGTTCCACTGAATTTCGTGTAATAAGCAGGACACCGAGGTTGTTTCGCGCCGCCGGAGACTCGCCAATAGGCTCGATATCGACTTCAAAGACCGCTTCTTTCTGTGGATCAAGTGCCATAAAGCTGAGGTGGTTCACGCGGTTGAGTCGTTTATCCTTCTGTACCTCCTTGAGAAGAGCGATGTGTTTGTCCTTGCCATCAACAAGAATGTCCACAAGTGGGGTGCCTTCGAGTGTAAGAAGGAGGCGTTCCACTTCATTTGCGGGGATTTTTATGGATGTGACCGATCCTGTCTGGTCGTATACGACCCCCGGAACGTGGCCCTCTGAGACCATGGCCTTAAGTTTCTTATGTTCTGTTCTTGATTGTGCGTTGACGGTTATTCGTGGCATCGACGTGGAATATACCAAAAAAAGCGCTTTGAAACAAGGGTAGTACATTGGATTGCGGGAGGGTCGTGGTAGGCCGGATGGTTGTTGGGTACATTTCATGGATGCTCGTATGCTGATATGCGGTGCTTTTTACTTCAAACAGGCGGGAGCTGTCCTGTATGCGAATGTACGGGTGTGACGGGTGCACCGAAGGATTTCCGTGGGGTGCGTTGACAATCGGGGGTGCATGCGATATGCTTCAACTTAGCAGTCAGATTATTTAATTGCTAGAATTCGTGGTGACAGACCGACAGAGAGCAATCCTAGAAGCGATTGTCAGAGAATTCATGAAAGACGCGGACGCGGTCGGTTCGATGCATGTTGTGTCGCGGTACAATCTCCGCATCAGCCCGGCAACGGTCCGCAACGAGATGGTCGCGCTTGCTGACAAGGGGTATTTGACGAAATCGCACAGCTCGTCGGGGAGGATCCCGACCGATATGGGCTTGCGATATTTCATTCAGGAGATTATGCATGAAGAAGAACTGCCCAACACTGATACCGTTAAGGTACGTATCCGTGTGCATAAGAACAGGTTTGACGAGGAACGGCTGATGTCGCAGGTGATGACATTCCTTTCCGAAGAAACCGGGTATGCGGCGGTGAGCCTTATCGAAGAAATCCTTCGTTTCCGCGGTATTTCACTGCTAATGGACTACGAGGAGTTGAAGGATGTTACAATTATGGAAGTCCTTCTTCGTGCCCTGGAAAGTCGCGCCATTCTGTCAAAGATCTTCTGCAGGGGGTCGGGCCATCAAACATGTGTTGTGATCGGTTCCGAAACGGAAATCGAGGGTATGCAGAATTTTTCACTGGTGTTCACCGCATTTAATTATTTCGGTGGGAAGAAGGGGTATCTGGGGGTCATCGGTCCCCGGAGGATGCAGTATTCCCGCGCAATACCCGCCGTCAAGACTGTTGGTGCACTGGTTGAGCATGCGGTTCGTGGGTGGTAGTCGTTTGATTTTTCATTATCCGATCATATGTCTGATCAAAAAAAATCACAATCGCCTGTTCAAAAAAATGACCGTCGGCCTGGAATATCCACGGACGACTGTGGGAAACAGGTGGATGAGCTCACCAGGCAGGTGGAATCGCTCGATCTGCAGTTAAAAAAAACACTTTCCGACTATCAGCATCTCAAGCAGGACATGGACAAACGGCTCGATTTCGAGCGGCAGATGATCACGGCTGACCTTCTGCGGTCGGTTATCGGGATAGCGGATGACATTGATCTTGCTGTTGACCGGGTGGAAGATGACAAAGGGTGGCGTGAGGGGGTGACCCTGATCCTCGATAAAATGCGTAGTGTGATTCAGGGAATGGGTGCGGAGATGATCACGGTTGGTCAGGGAGACGAATTTGATCCTCTCCTTCATGAGGCGGTCGGTGTTGCCTCGGGTGGCGCCGAAGGCACAATCGCGCAAGTTTTGCAAAACGGCTACAGGATCGGAGACGTGATCGTCCGTCCTGCCCGGGTCCTCGTATATAAAATGAGTTCACCAAAAAAGTGAGCAAAATTGTCGGTATTGATCTTGGTACGACTAATTCTGTCGTATCAGTTATGCAGGGTGGAAATCCCACGGTTATTCCAAACGCGCAGGGTGCGCGCCTTACGCCGTCAGTTGCGGCACTGGGTAATGACGGCGAGCTGATTGTCGGTGCCCCGGCGCGTAATCAGGCGGTGACCAATCCTGAAAACACTATTTATTCCGTTAAACGGTTCATCGGCCGCCGGTGGAACGATGAGGAGGTCAAGCGGTCACGCGAGATGCTTCCGTTTGAGATGCGTGAGGCCAAAAATGGCGGTGTCGAGATCAAATTTGGCGACTCGTGGCTCACTCCACAGGAGGTGTCAGCGAAAGTGCTTCAGAAAATGAAGACTGATGCTGAAGCGTTCCTTGGTGAGGAAGTGAAGGAGGCAGTCATAACTGTTCCTGCGTACTTCGACGATTCACAGCGGCAGGCGACGAAAGATGCCGGAAAGATTGCCGGTTTCGATGTCAAAAGGATCATAAACGAGCCGACAGCCGCCGCGTTGGCATATGGTCTTGAGAATAAAAAAGAACAGAAAGTTGCGGTTTTTGATCTTGGAGGAGGAACATTCGATATTTCGATCCTCGAGATCGGTGATGGTGTGTTCGAGGTGCTGTCGACCAACGGAGATACGTTCCTGGGGGGCGACGACTTCGACGCGGTGATTGTTGATTTTCTGGCGGACGAGTTCAAAGCGAAAGAGGGAATCGACCTTCGAGAGGACCGGACTGCGCTTCAGCGGCTCAAAGAGGCGGCGGAAAAGGCGAAAATCGAGCTTTCCTCATCCGAAAAAACGACGATCAACCTGCCATTCGTTACGGCGGACGAGAAGGGCGCGAAGCATTTGAACCGGGAGATGACCCGGTCTGAACTCGAAAAGCTTGTATCCCACCTGGTCGACCGTGTCGTGGAGCCCAGCCGGAAGGCTTTGAACGATGCGAAATTGAAGCCCGAAGATGTCCATGAAGTTCTACTGGTTGGAGGTATGACCCGCATGCCGCTCGTTCAGCAGAAGGTCGAGGATATTTTTGGTAAAGAAGGAAATAAGACGGTCAATCCTGACGAGGTGGTATCGATCGGCGCGGCGATCCAGGCGGGAGTGCTCGGAGGTGAGGTGCACGATATAACGCTACTTGATGTGACTCCGCTATCGCTTGGTGTCGAAACGCTTGGTGGCGTGATGACGAAGCTGATCGAGCGCAACACCACGATCCCGGTTGAGAAAAAACAGACGTTCTCGACGGCGGCCGATAATCAGCCGGGGGTTGAAGTGCATGTCCTGCAGGGGGAGCGGGAGATGGCGGCTGACAATAAATCGCTTGGCCGATTTATTCTCGATGGTATTCCGCCTGCACCGCGTGGTGTTCCGCAGATTGAGGTGACGTATAAGATCGATGCGAACGGAATACTAAATGTTACCGCACAGGACAAGGCGACAGGTAAGAAGCAGGCGATTACGATCACTGCATCGACCGGCCTTGATAAGGGAGAGATCGACCGGATGGTCGAGGAGGCGGCGAAGCATGCGACCGATGACAAGAAGAAAAAGGAACGGGCTGAAGTCCGTAACAATGCCGATACACTTGCTTTTTCCGCAAAGCGTCTACTTGACGATTCCAAGGATAAGATTGAAGAAGCTCAGCGCAAGGAGATCGAGGAGCGGGTTGAGAAACTGCGTGCCGAGATCGCCAAGGACGACTTCGATGTATCCATTGTCAAAGATATGACGGAGGAGCTTTCAAAAAAGATGCAAGATGTCGGAACGAAGCTCTATGAAACTGCGGCGAAGGAAGCAGAGAAAGAAGATGCCGCAAAGGCGAAAAAAGGGTCGGAAGATACTGGTGGGCAGAATGATACGCCGAAGGGCAAATCAGACAAAAAGGACGACGATGGTGATGTGAAAGAAGGGGAGGTGCTCTAGGTGACCACCTCGTCCGTTGGAGGACCTCGTTAGTCGGGTGAATCGCGGAAGGGATTTGGAATGACACCGGATGCTTCGTCGTAGGGATCGACTGTCCTGATGAGTTTGCTAAGCGCCTTGGCCTCGTTTTGCCGACGTTCTGCTTTGCTTCGCTCCGCGTCATGCAGACGCTTGAGGTCTTCCTGGTGCTTTTGTGCCGGGAGTGGGATGGCTGGGACGGTCGTTTTTTCTGGCGGCGTCTTTTGTCCGGAACCTTTTTTTTCAGGCTTTATTCCTGCCGTCTTGGGCTTGAACAGTTTGAACAGCATCGCTTCCTTTTTTCACAATTTCTGCCGCCTCGGACGATTCCTCCGGTTGGCCGCTTGCAATTTCCCTGTTTGCAACCGATTGATCGAACACTGCGGATAATTCGGCAATTTCTTTCTGGTCGATTGAAAGACCTGCCTTTTTCATCATCTCTACCTCGCGTGGATCTGAGGTGATGAGCAGATGCTCACCAATACTCGAGATGATCCTGATCGCTACATGATTTGCTCCCGCGAAGAAAATTCCCTCTCCGCGGTCACACGAGAGGAGGAAGTATTTCTCTCCATCGGAAAGGTTGAACACGTTCTGGATACGCTCTATCGCGGCGGAGCTTTGCTTGAGCAGGATCTGAATCGATGAGTTGGTAACAATCGCTTTTCCGTAGTCGCTTCCGAGGAAGTCCTCGACATCCTGGGTGATGGTTGTGAGTCCCAGATGGTATTTTCGGGCGCGTTTCGCAATCGAGTAGATGAATTTCGCGGAGTCCTCGTTTTGCATCATGATCCACGCCTCGTCCACCAGAAGGAGCCGTCTGCGCTGGTCGCGCTTGATCTTTGTCCAGATAAAATCGAGCATAAGATACATAGCGGTCGGGCGGAGTTCTTCCTGCAGGTCACGGAGGCTGAACACCGTGAACGGATTGTTGATTGACACATTACTGCGCTCGTTGAATACGCCCGCGGCGCTTCCGATGATGTACTTTTCAAGCCTTCTGGCGAGGTCGCGACCTTCCTGTTCCGGCATTCCCTGTAGTATTTTGTAGAGATCCTCCATAAGCGGCGGCTCCGCGTTGCGCTGGGTATCCGGATCGGTCGTGATGCCTTTTTCACGGTAGGTGAGAATGAGCGCGCGGTCGAGAATGGAGCTTTCGACATTGTTGAGCCCCTGGAAAAGGACTTTGAAAAAGCCGTGGAGTGACAGTATTTTCATGCGCAATTCATCCTCATCCTCACTGGCCAGCCCGGAAAGCTCAAACGGATTTACTTTACTTCCTTTGTCCTGCGAGAACGTGATGTATGCGCCGTTGACTGCTTCGCAGAGCCGTTCAAATTCCTTCTCCGGGTCGATGATGATAACGTCGACCCCCAACATAAGGCTTCGCAGTGCCTCAAGTTTGACCAGATAGCTTTTGCCTGCACCGGATTTCGCAAAAATTACCGAGTTCGCGTTCTCCATGTCGAACCGGTCGAACACGATAAGGCTTTTGTTGTGCATGTTGAGTCCATACATGATCCCGTGGTCCATGGTCAGCTCCGACGTGACGAACGGAAATGTCGTTGCAAGCGAGGTCGTGTCCATATTGCGGGTGATGTAGAGCCGGTCGGTTCCTGATGGCATGGAGCTCAAAAATGCCTGTTCCATCTGCAGGGTTGCGGGTTTTGCGACGACGTTGATTGCGGCAAGGGTTGATATGACATTTTTTGAAATTTTCTCAAGCTGTGTCTTGCTGTCGGCGTTGATCGTGATGTACATCGAGTAGTGGAAGAATTTTTCAGTTCCGGCGGCGATGGATTCCTGTAGTTTCTGTGCGTCGGAAAGAGTAATTTTCATAGTCGGGTCGAGCACCTTGCCCTTTTCCATATCTCCGTACAGGGAGGCCTCCATTTCGCTGATCTTCCGTTTTAGTTTCTGCAGGACAAGTTTCGAGTCGACAGGGTAGTAGAAGGAGCTAATCGTGATCGAGTGTTCGAAGTTAATAAGCGGCGAGAGCCAGTTCGGTCCGACAAACCGGGGGTATCCGGAGGCAAAGAGTGTCCGGTAGTACTTGTCTCCGATCTGTATATGGTTGAAATCGACTTCGATCGCGGGCGGAGCAATAATATCCTTAAGGGTCATTTCGATGTCATCGTCCGGCTGGGGGGGCATCGGTTTTCCTTTTGTCTGTGTCTGTCCGGGGGAGGGGGATACAGTGTCGGCCTTTCCGTGCTTGGTCTTATTTTTGCCAAGGATCATGTTGAATCCGCCAAAAAGCGCATTAGACAGCGAGGGTGGTGGGGGTTTTTGCGGTGGTAATCTTCGTGTCGGTTGTGGGGGAATGGACGAGGACTGGGCTGTAAATGTGTCCTCCAGGTCTTGATCTGTCGGTTGTCCCGGTATGGACTGCCCGAACGGCACATCGGTGCCGGGTGTGGGATGGCTGGGATTGCGGCCGGCAGATTCCCGTGGATCGGGAATAACGCTCGGGTCTTGTTGTGCCTGGTTGTTTGATGGCGTGTTATTCATCGGTAGTGTCCTGGTATTGTGTCGCAATGTGTGATTGAGACTCCGTAATGGAAGATTCCTCGGAGTAGCTTGAGGAAACGACAGGGTTGTACAGCTCAAAGTACATTTCGATGAGCTCCTTGGTGGTGAGCTGATGCGAAAGCAGTCCGATCCGCAGAAGCTGTTTCATGATGTGGTCGCGCTTGGGATAAAGGTAGGCCTTGGCTTGCTCGATAACCCGGTCGACATTGGTGATCTTTTCCTCTTTACCAAACATCTGCTTCATAGGGTCTGTTTTCGTGACAATAAGTGATCGGAACGGAACGATGATGTAGAACTTTTTGTCGAGGACTTCATTTCTGGTGATGAGGTTCTGGACGAACCGGGTAGATCGGAAGAGCGTCGGGG
>JAQVGB010000055.1 GCA_028696915.1 Candidatus Dojkabacteria bacterium
GACGTGTGCTCTTCCGATCTCGAAAGCAGTCCGATCCGCAGAAGCTGTTTCATGATGTGGTCGCGCTTGCGATAAAGGTAGGCCTTGGCTTGCTCGATAACCCGGTCGACATTGGTGATCTTTTCCTCTTTACCAAACATCTGCTTCATAGGGTCTGTTTTCGTGACAATAAGTGACCGGAACGGAACGATGATGTAGAACTTTTTGTCGAGGACTTCATTTCTGGTGATGAGGTTCTGGACGAACCGGGTGTAAATTGCTATCTGGCGTCGCAGACCTTCGCTGATGGTGCTGTTGTTGAATGATCGCAAATATCCAAGATAGCCGCGGATGTTGATCTTCTTTGTCCTGATCAGAATTTGGCACGAGTGGGTCAGCGAGTTGAGAAGCTGTCCGAAGGCTCTGATTTTCGCATCCTGCTCCGGCTCGGAAAGCAAGTCGAAGTTGACGGTCGTGGTCCTCAGCACCAGTGAAACGGTCCCGTCTTTGAGGACGACGAGATTGTCGACGATCTTTTCCAGGTCCAGGTGATCTTGTGTTGGTGGATGTTGCGTTTGGACCGGTTTTGCCATGATCAAAGGGCTTTGATTTCAATTGGCGGGTACACTTTGTCTTTCAGGTTCCGGGTAATTTCGGGAAAGACGTAGCCTTGTTTCGTGAGTGATATCCGGTACATACCCGATTTAAGCGGGACGTTATTGAGAATTTGGCCGAGCACGTTGGAAATCGCGGCTCTCACGGGATATCCGCTCGAGTTTTTGATTACGCAGACGACAGCGGGAAGGATCAGTCCTTGGGTATCCTTCACCACGATGTTGATGGTGTTCGGTTTGCTCTCGAGACTGGTGATCGTTGTGGTGTAGTCGTTGATATTGGAATCATCGATTGCGATTACATTCGGGTTGACGGCGGGAGTCGATGGCACCGGGGACCGGGAGGTGTTTTGTTGTTGAACAGGACCTGGTGAGCTGGTAGGTTGGTCCTGATCGACCGGGCTGATGATCTGTGGCTGGCTTTGTGTGTCCGGAGATTGTCGCAAATCGATTGTATTGCCAGCTTCTTTGGGGGTGTCGTTTGTTTGCGACGACATTGTAGGATCGAGGACCGCGGGAGTTACAACAGAGGGCGTTTCGCTTGAGACGGCGGGCACAGTATCCGGTGTTGAGGCAGGACTCGTATCTGTGACGGGAGTGTCGGAAACCGGTGTGTCTAACGTTTGAGAAACCGGGACTGCCGGATCCTCGGGTCCAGTCGTTGGGTAGAGCGGTTTCGTCGTGCGGTCATCGGTTACGGGCATAGCAGATATTGTAGCACGATTGTCGACCGGGGTTGTGTGAGCGGACTGCGGGGTCGATGTGTTTTGAATGTACACTGGTTCAGTCTGATCCTGCACAAAAGGTACGGTCGGAGATTGTCCGTCTGATGCTGGCGCAAGGACACGTTCGACGTGGTCGAATGCGGCGTTGATCTGTGATAAATCCTCAGAAGCTGTGCGCTCCACGGCTATGGTAGAGGCATCGGCTTTTTCTTCGTGACGCGCGCCGATACCGCCTGAGGACATGGCCGCTGGCTGAACGGGTGGCGAAATGACATGCTCCTTGGTGATGACGGGGACATCGCTGGTCGTGGTTGCGGGGGAAAATCCCGGTTTGCTCCAGACTCGCTGTGTCGGCCGGTTGATCGCCGCAAAATAGTTCACGATCCATTTGTCCAGGGATCGGTCCTGAATTGGCACCAGTCCGATCATGGTCCCCCCGACCCCGAAAAACAGTATGGCTGGAAGGGCAAGAATGATTGGAAGTACACCATTATTGTAGAGAAAGTAGAAGATGTATGCGATGACCAGCCCGAACGCGATGAACAGGAATTCTCGCAAAGAGAGGAAGTTCCCGAATAGTTTGAACTCGACACCCATTATCTCCTGAGGGACTGCGTGAGTCTCCATTCGCTAAAAACACTGATGATATAATCGAGATGGATTAAGTTTATCAGATCACCCCTTCATTGGGAAATGTCCGTATGAGTAAGGATGAGGGCAGGACAAAGGGTAAAGGTAAGGGTGAACGGCTTGAGGGGCACCGGATCCTGCTATCGCTTGTTCTCCTTGCTGAAGTTCACGACGATCTGCTTTCGCTCTCGGATGCCCGGCGGCTTTTCACGCAACCGCAGATTGATGAGTTTTGTGCGCGCTACCCCGATATTCCTTTTAGGGATGGTTTTTGGGGGAAAGGATCGCGTGAAAGGGCGATGAAACGGAGGGCGATTGCGCGGGTGAAGCTCGAGCGTGCACAGCGGTATATTCGTATGCTTTCCCGTATTCCCTGGATAACGTGTGCCGGCGTGACGGGTTCGGTTGCCTGCGGTAATGCTGGGGAGCGGGACGATCTGGACGTTCTACTCTTTGTTGAGAAAAACCGGCTGTGGCTCACCAGATTTCTGGAACACGGGGTGCTGTGGCTGTACGGCATCCGCCGTTTTTACGGTGGAACATATGTACGCGACCGGATTTGTGTGAATTACTATCGAAGCGATGACAACGTGGACTTCCGGGGGGAAGGAAACGATCTTCTGACGGCATTTGAACTGGTCATGATCAAGCCGGTTATCAATCCGGGATTCCTGTCGATACTCCTTGGGAGTAACCGGTGGATCTCAGACTTTTTCCCGAACCTCAAAATTCCCTCCTGTTCCGGACCGGATCATCCTTCTCGCGGTATGATGCATTATGTTCTGGATGCACTCGACCGGCTGTGCATGATGGCTCAGATTTTCTACATGCGCTTGACCGGTCATCCGTACCGGGACGCTGTCCTTGAGCGAAACCGGATCCGGTTTGTGGACCCCCGGCGGTGGGACGTGCGGCAGACAAAACTGAAACGGAAGCTAGATCTTTATAATGTGTGATGATGTCTGAACGGGGCCGGGAAGCTGGTCGAGATGGGTCGTTGTGATGATTGTCTGCTGTCCGGGTTCGATTTTTTGAGTGAACAAAAGATCGATGTTGCCGTTATCCAGCTCCGATGTAATGTCGTCAAGCAGAAGGACCGGTTTCAGGTCGAGCTCTTTCTGTAGGATATGATTGATTTTGAAAATGATGTCCGCTATCGCCATGCGCTTCTCGCCACGCGACCCGAAGATATTCAGGTTCGTTTCATCTACGGTCAGAAACCAGTCGTCGCGGTGAGGTCCAGCGAGCGTCATGCCGAGAATGATCTCTTTGCTCCGTGCGTCAGTGAGTTTTTGCATGAATCGCTCCCTGATGTAGCTTGCGTCGGATAGGCTTGCGAGGTTATGGACATCGACGTTGGGACGGTACGTGATCCTGGTTGGATACAAATCGGAGGGGTTGTTGATCATATCGATAAGCTGAAGCCTCAGACGGATGACCTCGCTTCCCAGGTCGATCAACTGTTCCGTCCAGTACTTGAGCCGCCGATCGAGTTCATCGAAACCATTCCCGTGTGCATACCCGTTGCCGTTTCGTTTTCCGTTGCGCGAAAACGCGCGCAGAAGGCTATTGCGTTGACGGAGGACTTTTTTGTAGTTTGACAGTGTCGCGGAGTACTCCGGGAACAAACTTCCGGCGTGTGTGTCGAGGAAGTTCCGGCGCTGTCCTGGCTCGAACATGAGGACGTCAATGAGGTCGGGACTAAAAAGCACCGTCTTAAACGTCCGAGAGAACGAACTGCGGGTTGTGGTGCTATCGTTGAGATAATACTTCCGTGTCGTTGAGGTGGGGCCTCTCTGAAGAGCAACAGCAATTGACTGCGGTCCATCAGGAGTTTCCATTTCTGCTTCGATCCGTGTCGTGTTTCGGCTGAGGGTGTCGTAGGCCTTGAGTTTGTTGCCTGACCCACCGGGCTCTGATGTTCCGAGTTTGATAATATTTTCAGCATGTTGCTCCCATGGGGATTCACCGGAGGAGAGTAGGGAAACGGCTTCGATGATCGTGCTTTTTCCGTGAGCGTTGGGGGCGACGATGATGGTCCATGGCTTTTTGAAAACGAATTTTTTCGTGTCAAACTGCCGGAAGTTGTTGAGGGAGAGTCGGGTAAGTATCATGCTTCAAGTGTTGCCAAAAATGCCTTTTGGGGGATGTTGACCCCTCCGATGTCCTTGAGGCGTTTTTTGCCTTTCTTTTGTTTTTCGATGAGCTTCTTTTTGCGGGTGATGTCGCCGCCGTACAGTGGCGCAGTCACATCTTTGCGCATAGCGCTGATGTCTTCCCGTGCAACGATCTTTCCTCCTACCGCCGCTTGCAGTGCGATGCTGAACTGATGGCGGGGGATGGTTTCTTTCAAAGCGGCCAGTACCTTGCGGGACCGGGCGGGAGCGTTCTCGCGTGTCTCCAAGAATGCAAGCGACGGGACCTCCTCTTTGTTAACGATGATTGAAACTTTTACAATATCCGCCGGTCTGAACTCGATGATTTCGTAGTCAAGTGACGCGTATCCGCTCGATAGCGACTTCAGCTGGTCGAAAAATTTGGTTAAAAGCGACATGAGCGGAAGCTCATAGGTGATCAGCTGGTGGGAGAATTGTGGATTGATGTCGTTGCCGAAGTAGCGGGTGTCGATATAGAGTCCGCGGTTTTGCTGACAGAGCTCCATGACCGGTCCCATGAACCGTTGGGGCGTGAGGATGTCCACTTTTACCCAAGGTTCCTTAATTGCTCTAATGAAGCTGGGGTCGGGGACCTCTGCCGCGTTCTGAGCGGTGACATCAGATCCATCTGTTGTCGTGATGCGATACTCGACTGATGGGGCGGTAATAACTAAAGACACTTCGTATTCACGTTCGAGCCGTTCCTGAATAATTTCCATATGAAGTGTGCCAAGAAATCCACACCTGAACCCAGCTCCGAGAATGCTGGACCGCTGGGGGGTGATGTGCAGGGCGGCATCGTTCATGCTGAGCTTGGTGAGTGCGTCGGACAGATCCGTGTACTGGTCCGCGTCGGTTGGAAAAATGGTCGCGAACACGTTCGGTTTGGGCTGTTGATAACCGGAAAGCGGATCTGCACCTTCTTTGTTTGAAATAGTGTCGCCAACGGTGAAAAGGCGGATATCCTTCAGGCCCGTTGCGATATATCCGACCTGCCCTGCGGTGAGTTGATCGGTCGGTTGGAAATCTGGGGTGAAAATGCCGATCTCCTTGGGACGGAAAGAGGCATTGTGCCGCAGGAGATAGAGGATCGTGTCGTTCTTTGAGACGGTCCCGTTCATGATCCGCACACTCGCAACGACTCCTTTGTGCTCGTGATAGAAAGAATCGAATATCAGCGCCTGTAGTGCGGTTTCGGCATCTCCCTCCGGTGCGGGGACCGTTTCGATAACCCGGTCGAGAATTTCTCCTGCTCCCTGGCCGGTTTTTCCCGAAGCGGTCAAAATTTCATCCCGTGAAAAACCCATCATGGTGACAAGCTCTCTGATCTGTCGTTCGACATCGACCGAGGGTAGGTCGATTTTGTTGAGCACCGGAATAATTTTCAGCCCCAGGTCTTTTGCTTTCTGGGTTGTCGATAGTGTCTGCGCCTGTATTCCCTGACTTGCGTCGACGAGAAGGACTGCGCCCTCGCACGCCTTCAGGGACCGGGAAACTTCGTATGAGAAATCGATATGTCCCGGGGTGTCGATGAGGTTCAGCTCGTAGCCTTTGTACTGCATTTGGGCGGCCTGAAGCTTGATCGTGATTCCTTTTTCCTGCTCAAGATCGAGCCGGTCGGTCAGCCGCTCAACGTTTTTCTTTGACGGGTCCTTACGGCCGGTCAGTTCGAGGAACCGGTCGGATAGAGTAGACTTGCCGTGGTCTATATGGGCTATGATTGAGAAATTCCTGATGTTGTTCATATGGGTTTGCGGGTGCTGGTTTTAGCCGTTTTTTTGACAGTGTAGTGCAGGCACAGTATAGCGATGGCCGGGTTTTGGTACAATATCTCAAGGATGCGTACACCGACTCCCTCGTGCAGGTTTTACTATCCGTTATCGCAAGTAACGGTCCATCACGTGTTCTCCTCTGTGTTCAGCCCTTTCGCGAAAG
>JAQVGB010000004.1 GCA_028696915.1 Candidatus Dojkabacteria bacterium
GAACTATCTTTAGCAAGTACTCACGTAACCAGGAAATATTGTCTAGCTTCTTCCTCTCAACATTAATTGCCTTCATGCCTGGATATTTTCCAGGCCATGCGATGGCTTCGTTTTCATCCAAGAGCGAAAAAGCTTGGTTTCAACCAGTCATACATCTCCAAAATTGAGACTGGACAGGTGGACATCTCCGTCATACTACTAAAACAGTTGGCAAAGTGCTATAAGAAGGATGTGGGGTGGTTTCTGTAATATTCTGGCTTTCCATTTATGAATGTAGTCTCAGTTGACATTGGTATCTAGCATTCCCGAAAAGTGGGAAACACAGTACAGGAGTATTTCGGTATTAGTCGTTGATACAAGCGGTAGAGGGATCGGACAATTTTGCTAGATTAATAAGCCTACTACCATAGAGTCCCGATCTCTCCCTGTCATTGGAATACTGCCAATCAAAAGACGACCTTCTCTCTCCCTCGAATTTACTAATGCCTCAATTCGTTCTTTTTGAATATCTCGTTCTCCTTCTTGAAGCAATGCTTCTATTTCCTGCCAAAATCGAGGAACTGTTCTTCCAGCTCTTTCAATTAGGCGGGGAATGATATGTTGGTTTTCCCATGTTTTTTTAATAATGTCTCTTTTTACCGCTTCAATTGTTGTGGGATCAAAGCCGGGTAGGTAAAAAACAAAGACCATGTTGTCTTCAGGATAATCATCGCTAGCTAGTTCCAGCGCTCTCTGAAAAATAAAAGTGGGATCGGATGAATGAGAGGCCATAAGTGCCATAATAAGCAACCTGTCTGTTGGACTGGGTCTTGTGAGGATTGGGGATATTGGCGATCGAGTAATAATTAGATCAGAAGGTACTTTTCCATCACGTAGAAGGTCATCTACAATTTCCAGTCTCTCTCGTAATTCGTCACCATTGATGATCATAAGATTCCTTTCCCACTCACATGTTGTAGTAGCCGCAATATCTGCAAAATATCCAACTCGTGCAGCCATTACTTCCGCTAAATAGTTGGGTGCCATTTCGCCAGTAATATCTATAACTGGTATCGATGTATTTATGGGATCGGTATCTCTTCCTGGCATCGTATTTCCTAGTAGAAAAATTGTATTTAAGGATGAATTATACAATGTATGAAATGAACAGTAAATACTATGGGATTGCGAAAAGACGTGTTGCGGACAATTTCTGGGAAGTGCCGTGATAGTATACGTAGAGAATCCTTTTTTATACTGTCCCATTTGTCCCATTTCTTACCTACCACTATAACGATCGTAAGGGTCTAGACCGGTATGCGCAAGTGTCCCAAGAGCAAAGCGATTGGTTAACACTCGTGGACCCCGCAAAGCGAAGCGTCGCGGTGGTCCCGCAACCAGGCCCGCCAACCGGTAGTGGGGGCTCCACATCTCGCTACCATCCGCACTTCCTGATCCATTCCTCGAACTCCTGCATGAACTCACGGATATCTTCCTGTGTTTTCAAATCGGTCAGTACTCCCTCTTCATCGACTTTTTCCTCGGAATTCTCGACCATGACCTCGGGATAGTTCATGGGGAACATATTCAGAAAAACAAGCACCTGCCGTAAATGATATTGTGCTCGCGCGCCGCCGAGCTTGCTGATAGAAGCGCTCATGATCGCGGCTGGCTTTTCCTCCCATGCGTTCTGTCCAAAAGGTCGCGATGCCCAGTCGATCGCGTTTTTCAAAAATCCGGGAACGGAATAGTTGTATTCCGGGGTGACAAAGAGGATACCATCTGCATTTTTTATCGAGGACTTTAGCCGCTCGATGACCTCCGGAGGATCGTATTCATGGTCCTGGTCAAAAAGCGGAATAGCCGAAAGCTCATCAAATGTATCGATGACCATTCCTTCGGGGGCGAGGTTGACTGCGGCACGAATAAGTGCTTTGTTGGTTGACTTTTCACGGAGACTTCCGCCGATTCCAAGCACACGGACCGCTCCATTTTCAGAGTTCATTTTTTTTGTCTGAGTTCAAGCGTGGACCTTCTTTGTAGGCAGAGTATATACAATGTTATTGTACGCGGACGGTATGAAGATGGCTTGAAGGAAGAATGAGAAAGGTATTAAAAGCACAAAAACAGTGTGTGTGGTAGGATAGTCCTCCAAAATGCATGGTGTACAGTAGGCAACGATTGAGATATCATGGAATAAGCATGAATAACATGAAGAGCAAACGTCATGGATTCCTTCCTCAATCTTCGTCTGTTTAACATGCTTATGGGTTTCCTGCACCTCGGACAGGGAATGCTTATGCTCATCGTGAGCAACGATTTCTCGCTTCCGGTTCTGACGAACTATCTGCAGTTCGACGAAACGAGCATGCGTCTTGCCCCTGTTTCTGAACAATTGACGGACCTTCCACTGGCTCCGCTCATTGCGCTGTTTCTTGTCCTGTCCTCTATCGCACACTTCACGTTAATACTTCCCGGGGTATATTCCTGGTATAGAGAGCGCTTGAAGAAAGGAATTAACTATGCACGATGGTACGAGTATGCAGTGAGCTCTTCGGTTATGATCGTTGTTATTTCGATGCTGGTGGGTGTATATGACCTAAGCCTTCTGATCCTCATGTTTTTCCTGAACATGATGATGATCTTCTGGGGGCTCATGATGGAGCGACACAACCAGCTAACCCGGCGGACAGACTGGCTTCCGTTCGTGATCGGATGTGTAGCAGGTGCTATCGTGTGGGTAGTTATCGCGCTTCATTTACTCGGTTCGGGAAGCGGCGAAAACGGAGTCCCGGCATTCGTGTATTGGATCTTTCTATCACTGTTTGTTTTTTTCAATAGCTTTGCAGTGAATATGTTCCTGCAGTATAAGAAGGTCGGTGCATGGAGGGACTATGTGTTCGGTGAAAAGGTGTATATACTGCTCAGTCTTCTTGCAAAATCGGCGCTTGCGTGGCAGGTATTTGCAGGAACGCTTCGTCCGGTATAGTATCGGGAATGATAATTTCTAATGAAAGATGTCGTGGTGCAAGATTTCCTTTCATTTATCCGTGAACGGGGTGTTATCGGGTTAGCGGTGGCATTCGTTCTCGGTAGGTCCGTGTCGGATGTTGTGAGTGCTATTGTTGAGGACATTGTAAACCCACTACTGGGGCTGATCCTCGGCCGGGCAGAGGGGCTCGCGGAGATGTCATTTGAAATCGCCGATGCAGAGATCAAGTATGGTCACCTGCTGAGCGTTCTCATAGATTTCCTGGTCATTGCCCTCATTGTTTATGTTGTCGTGCACAAGCTGGGACTGGAGAAGCTTGATAAGAAAAAGGAAACGAAGTAAATTCGTTTACACAGTGTGATCCGCTTGCTCCGCTAACATTTGCTCGCTTCATCGTGTCAGTCTTTCAAAGACTAAAAAAACAGGCGGCAGTTGATTTTGTGGTGATCCTTGCGATTGTTCTCGCTGGAGTCGGCTTTATTTGGTATTCGGGGCAGAATTTGCCGGGATGGGATATCAAGGGAACTGAGGAGCTGATGGAGAACGAGGAGCGTGAGCTTGCGAGCAATGTCTATGTGAGGAACAGGGGGGCACTGACGCTTCGTGATTCCGAACTGATCATCGATGGAGAGTATGACCGTCAGTACGGTTTGTATCTTGGGGGAGATGCTCGGCTGACGCTCGACGGATCGACTGTTTCGGGAGATGAGTACCGCTTCACGTTTTCGTCTACTGCGGAAGATGGCACAAGTCCCGAGATTTCAATCACGGATTCGGAAATTTCCCGGCACGTTGGTATGTTCCTGTACAACCGGACACATCTGACGGCCCAGGACTCGCAACTTGGAGCTGTCCATGTCCGGGATGATGTTCGCGTGAATGTTTCCCGGTCGGATTTTCTGCCCGTGCTGTATCCGAGGGAAAGAGAAGTATTGTCGGGACTAATTCCGGGGGAATCCGTGACGCGTGAGATCGGGTCCGAGTCCGGCTGGGAGCTTTCGATGACGGAGTGCAGTGTTGATGCGTATACGTTTAGTCTCTTCAGGGATTATGAGTTGGAAATTGCTGACTCGTCGGGAGTTCGTTTTTCGTTTTATTCTCCCGGAGACCTTGGGGTAGAACGTGAGATTGAGATTCCGTATGCGGGAAGCGGGGTGGCTTCATCGGGACAGATGATGGAAGAGGAGTTGGGATTTGATTTGAAATGGAACAACACCGTTGTTGATTCCGTGAGCATGACGACGACGGGAACGGATAGTGTCCGGGTATCGGGAGGGACGGTCGGGGCGGTTCAGGCAATAGACGATTCGCGGCTGGAAGTAGCGGGTTCGGCTCTTTTGTGTACCGAGTGTATTGTTTCGGGAACGGCACAACTGGTCCTTGATGGGATAACGGTCCCGGTAACCGAAGGTGGGGCAGACGAGACGCGGTATCTGTTTATCCATGATTTCTCAGAGGCTCAGATCAAGAATTCGGATATCAGGGACCTGCACGTCGTTTTATTTGGAAGTTCGAAACTTGTCATTACCGGAAGCCAGGTGAACGAAGATCAGATAGAGAACCTGGGTAACGGGACGGTCAGCATCGATGGGGAAGAACGTGCTACACTCAATGAAGGATCTAACGTGAAGTCGGTTCCCGCAGTGAAATCAATCCTTATGGTGGTCGCTCCGTCCGGATATCGGGAGGAGGAGCTGGAGGTCCCGCTGAAAGCATTTGAGAATGCGGGATACCAGGTGAAGATTGCATCCCGTGGTGTTGAATCGGCGACTGGTAGTGCCGATGGCCGGGTCCGCGTCGACGTGGAGCTTGCTGATGCGTTGGCAGAGGACTATACCGCCGTCGTGTTTGTGGGCGGGGGTGGAGCGGAGGTGCTTTTTAACGATGCCGATGCGCTTCGTCTGGCAAGGGATGCGGTTGAAAAAGGAAAAGTAATCGCGGCGATCTGCATTGCTCCATCAATTCTAGCCAATGCCGATGTTCTTGAGGGGAAACGGGCGACCTCTTTTTCTTCAGAGCGGGAGAACCTGATCAGTCACGGGGCACAGTTTGTCAGTGAGGACGTTGTCTCTGACGGGAGAATTGTGACGGCACATGGTCCGTCTGCGGCACAGGTGTTCTCCGAGGAGGTTTTGAAGCTACTGAATGGATAGTTGATATCCCGACTGCTACTTTTCGATTTCCCAACGGAACGATTTGATGCCGATTATGACGAGCACGATTAGCCATATCAGCAACCCGAGTGATGCATACTGGATGGCCTGACTTTCGACTCCTGCACCGCGAACCATGACATTTCTCAATGCCTCAGATAGATACGTCAGTGGAAAATACTCAGAGATCCTGAACAGCCAGTCCGGAAGCACACTACGGTCGAAATAGACGCCGCTTGTGAACATGAACACCATCTGGAACGGCATGACGATTGCTTGCGCCGATTCCTGTGTTTTCGAGAATCCCGAGAATAAAATCCCCATGGCGAGGAATGTGAGGCTCCCGAGGATCGATATCCCTGCAACCAAAAGGAGGTTTCCAACGATGGTGATACCGAACACAAAGTACGATACGAGGATGAGAATTGCGACCTGAGCGATCGAAATGACGGTGCGCGAGATGATCGCGGAAATCAAGTATATGCCTTTTGGAAGCGGTGTAGCAAAAATCCTTCTCAGAACACCCTTTTCCCTGTTGACGACGATTGTACCGATCGCTCCGAACAGTGCCCCCTGCATCAAGGAAAGTCCTATGACACCGGGCACTACGAAGTCTATGTAGCGCAGATTGTTTGTGTTGACGATCTCCGTGTTGACGTTGAACGGGAGGGTTATGTGTTTCATTTGAAGGGAAATATCGGCTAGGATCTTCTCGGTGATGAGCGTGAAAATTTCACCGACCTGCTGGTTTTCCTTGCTGATGTAGCTGTTGACGACCACGGTATTTGTTTCCGCGTCCTCAGTGAATTCAAGGACAGAAACCCGCTCGTCGTTTTCCAGTGCTGACAGCTCGTCATCGAGCGATCCCGTACTGAACTTGTATGCGTCGTTTTCTTCGAACACCTGTTGGACCTGCTGTGCGAACAGTGACGTGTTGTCGTCGTATACAAGGCCGATGGTACTGTTTCCAAGGCTCGCAAAATCGAGCAGGCCGAAGATTCCTATGATGACAAAGGGAAAGGCGAGCGACCAGAACAGCGCGCTTTTGTCACGAATGAACATTTTGATGTTTGCAATGGTCAATTGTCCCAGCAACTTCAGGTTTTTCATTCCCTCAACTCCTTTCCGGTCAAGTTCAAAAAGACATCGTCAAGCGAGGCTTCCATCCTTCTTTTCTTCGGTTTGAAGCCCGTTTTCAAAAGTTTGTCTATGAGGTGTGACGGTGTGTCCAGGGCAACGATTTCTCCCTCGTCCATGATCGCGACCCGATCGCACAGTTCTTCCGCTTCCTCCATGTAGTGAGTGGTCAAAACAATGGTGATGCCCTCTTCGTCATGAATGGTGCGGATCAGTTCCCAGAGGTTGCGGCGTGCCTGTGGATCGAGGCCGGTCGTCGGCTCGTCGAGAAAGAGCACCTTCGGATTGTTCACCAGTGAAGAAGCAATCGAGAGGCGCTGTTTCTGTCCTCCGGACAGCTGGTTCACGTGCGAGCGTTCTTTCCCTTCGAGATGAACAAGGGAAATGAGCCGGCCGGTGTCCACGTCCCGGTTGTAAAAGCCGCCAAAAAGATCAAGAATTTCGACAATGGTGAGATTATCGAAATATGAAGAGGTCTGGAGCTGGATCCCAATGATCCGTTTCACCTTTTCGGGATTTCGTGCGACGTTAATCCCGTCGATGAGTGCGGTGCCGTCGTCGATCCGGCGAAGTCCCTCTATCATTTCCAGCGTGCTGGTCTTGCCTGCACCGTTGGGCCCGAGCATTCCAAATATTTCGTGTTCCCTGACCTCAAACGAGATCCCGTTCACGGCGGTGAACCCGTTGTAGATCTTTTTCAAATTGTTAACGGATATGATTGATTTCTCAGACATGACCCGGACATGATACAGAAGGTGGTTGCAATCTGCAAGCACCGATAGAAGTATGTACGGTACCCCGAATAGTTGGGCGTTTCCGTAAAAAATTCGCAAGGAATCCATTGATTTTGTGTAATGTACCTATGTAAACAGTCCCGGACATGTTATTCTAAATCACCGGTTATCTGGTACAATACCCCTAAGTAAATTTTCTTGGTGATGAGCAATGGCCCATGTTGATGTAACTGACGAGACCTTTCAGGAAGAGGTTCTTAATTCAAACAAAGTCACGCTTGTCGATTTCTGGGCAAGCTGGTGCATGCCCTGTCAGATGCTGAACCCGATCCTTGATCAGGTCGAACAGGAGCTTGGAGACGAGGTCAAGATGTGCAAAGTCAACGTGGACGAAAACCGGAAAACAGCAGAAGAATACCGGATCATGAGCATTCCGGCCGTGTTTGTTTTCAAAGACGGCAAGCAGGTGGAGGAGCTCATCGGCCTTCGCCAAAAAGAGGACTATGTCCGCGCGGTCAGACAGCACGCGGCGGCCTGAGGCAGTATTTTAGAGAATTTTAACCGGTTCTCCCGTTTCGGGTTGAGGCTTGAATACATAGATGTCAAGGACGCTCGTGTAGAGTGCCGCAATTTCCCTCAGTTTGTAGTACCACTCTCCTTCATAGGAGTCTCGTGTCGCTGAAAGTCCTGTGCTTCTAATCCCGAGTGCACTGCAGAGGAAAATTCCCCGGGGAAGGTGATATCCCTGTGTGATAAGGACTGCTTCCGAGATACCATATGTGTGATGTGCCCTGTAGCAGGTGTCGTATGTTCTGCTTCCAGATGTATCCTGCACCATGTCCTCCACGGGCACACCCAGACTGCTGAGATAGTTGGACATTGCCTGTGGCTCGTTGTACTTTCCGTTATCGGTCGCTCCGGAAAGGAGCAATTTCTCTATCTTTCCTTCTTTATACAGGTCATAGGCGGTATCCAGCCTGTCCATCAAAACTCCGGTTGGGATGCCGTCCCGCCTGACCCCGGCCCCGAAAACGATCCCGACATTGGCCTGGGGGACATCTTCAATTGTCCGGTAGATCCGGTACTTTCCCGAATATACGATCACGGGAGGCACCAGCAAGACCGCAAGTATGACTAATCCCACGATAACGGGCAGATACCACTTTTGGTGAGAACGGACAGCCGTAGCGCCCGTAGTTTCAGTTTTCATTGCACCGTAAGAATAACAATTTCCGGTGGGTTCAGGAATCTCAGTCGTGTTCCGACTGAACCAAGTCCTGAGGTGATAAGTATGTCGATATCACGGTAGATATGAAAGCCTTCGTCGTATGTTTGCGGAAGCTCTATGGGAAGAGGATACACCGCGCCAACGAGCGGCAGACGGACCTCACCTCCGTGCGTGTGCCCGGAGATCATGAAATCGATATTCGAAGGATTCGCCATTTCCCGGTAGGCGTTCAGTACGCCATCCGGGTTGTGGCACAGAAGGATAACAGCATTTGATTGTGCAGTCTTTCCGATATCGGAGAACGAGTAGTCCTGCGACCAGATGTCCCTGACTCCGGCGAGAATGATTGAATCATCACCACCGTGAAGTGTCGTCGACGTGTTGTCGAGTGGGAGAGCTCCCGCTTCCAGAAGTGCGCCATCGACATCCAGGAGTCGTTCTCTTGGTTCCGCTGTGCGGTCATGGAGGGTAAAATCGTGATTTCCGGTAATGTAGTAGGTCGGGAGCGTATGTGCCAGTGACGTGAGCACCGAGAGATTTTCCGTCGATCCGTCGCGGTCTCTGACGTAATCACCGAGCAGGACTGCCGCATCGAGATCATCTTCCGCTCCGACCAGTTCCACTGCTTTTTCAAACGTCTTGCCATTCGAAAAGGCATCCACGTGTGGATCGGACATGACCGCTATCCGAAGAGGTGTTCCGGTATAGTCGGCAAGGTCTACGGTCACGTGCCGCACAATAACCGTTGAGGGTTCAATGAATGTGGCGTAGAGAGCAACCGTGCCAACGACAAGACCTGCGGTGACAAGCAGAAGTCCGCAAAAACGGAGTGACTGCCTGAAAAGAAGCCACCCCGTAATCACGGTGCCTACTGCACACACAAGTGTTCCTGCTATAATCTGATCTATGATATGAAAAACGTAGTCCATATTTATGTTATTCTATCAAGTAACCATGGTTTCGGTAAGCAGTTCGGGAAAAGAAAATGGCGTGAGGGGTCTTGTCCGGCGTGGCATGGGAATCCTGGTCAGAGTATGTCTTCTGATCTCGGGAATCATAATTGCTGGTATACCGACAGTATACGCACAGCAGTACACACTGTATGTCCAGGAGGGATGCACGCACTGTGCGAAAGTAGAAGCCTTCATTGAAGAAAATGGTCTTGAAGAGGAATTTGCCATACGTGACGTGTTGATTGACACTGAAGCTGGAGAGGAGTATACGGCATTTCTCGATGAGGAAGCGGTACCGCTTCAACAGCGCGGTGTCCCGCTCATGGTCTATGACGGGGGCCAATGGCTGTCTGGCGGTGTGCCGATCATTGATTTTTTGCGTGAGCGTCATGGAATTGAAGAGCCGGAAGATCCGGTGGGGTCCGATGATATCCTTCTTCTTGGTGGGGGTGCAATCATCATTGCCGCGATCGTCGGGTATGGTGTGGTCAACAGTCTTCATGGAAAAAAGCGAAGTTAGATACAGAACGTATGGTGAATGACCGCGCTCGAGTGACAAAAGCCCGCTACTACACACCACTGCACGGTGGTGACGTGCAATGTACTGCCTGCGACCGCAGATGCGTGATCGCGGAGGGGAAGTCCGGTGTTTGCGGTGTCCGAAAAAATATCAGCGGCAATTTGTACCTGTTGGTCTACGGACGGGTAGTCGATGCGTATGGGGATTACATCGAAAAAAAGAAGCTTTGTCACTTCCTGCCGGGTAGTATGGCGTTTTCCATCGGAACGGTCGGTTGTAACTTCGCCTGTGATTTCTGTCTGAACTGGCAGATTTCCCAAATGCCTCGCCTGCTCAAAGAGAGAGGTCCCGGTCATGTTGAAGCGGGTGGGAACGGGGTCGGTGATTTCGGGTATGTCCTGTCGCCGGAGGAGGTTGTTTCGTACTGCAAGCGGCGGGGATACCGGATTATTGCATTCACGTACAATGAGCCGACAGTGTTTCTGGAGTATGCGCTTGATGTTGCGCGGCTTGCGAAAAAAGAGGGAATTTTCAGTGTGTTTGTGACCAACGGGTACTGCTCTGAGGAGGCAGTGGATGAGCTCTCTCAAGAAATGGACGCGGTATCCATAGACCTGAAGTCGTTTTCGGGGAATTTCTACCGCAAGCACTGCAAGAGCTCGCTTGATCCGGTGTTGAGAAATATCAAACGATTTTTTGAAAACGGGGTTTGGATGGAATTGACGACGCTGATTATTCCGGGTGAGAACGACCGAATTTCCGAACTGACTCATATCGCGGACTTCATACTGTCGCTTAGCAACCGGATCCCCTGGCATATCACACAGTTTTCTCCTGACTACAAACTGCTGGACAAGCGGCAGACACCACCGGAAACGCTCTACCGGACGTATGAAATGGCAAAATCGAAGGGTCTGCAGTATGTTTATTTTGGAAATCTGTGGGACGAGGAGAAGACGTCGACCTTTTGTCCGTCCTGCGGAAAGCTGCTGGTGCACCGTGACATATACTCGATCAGCATGACGGAAGCGTTCTCATCACGCGGCACCTGCAAGGCTTGCGGTGAAGTTATTCCGGGTGTATGGTCACACAAGGGTAACATGATTGCCAAACGCAATGCCTGAGATCGTCGATCTTGAAGTGTCTCGAAAGAACATGCTGACACGTGTGAAGGGAAAAATCCTGCAGAATTTTGAAATAGGCGCTCCGATCGTTCTACGGAATACCGACCCCCGGACGGCGGTCAAACTTCTTTCCGGGAAAAAACTGACCGACATCACCCGTGTTTCGAAATCTCTCCGGTTCGAGCTTGAAGATGTCTCTCTCGCCGTGCACCTGATGTTGCACGGAGATTTTAAATGGGGAGACCGAACGGACTCGAAGGGTGCCGTGTGCTCGCTTGATTTCGGAGCGAACGATACCGTGCTGATTACCGACTGGAGCAGGTGGGTCAGGCTCGAACTGCACTCGAGCGTACACAGCATTATTTCAGAAGCACTGACGAAAGAGTACGGCGTCGATCCCTTGTCTGATGCGTTCGATCCTCCTGCCGTCGAGGGTATCTTGAAGAAGAATCCGCGCTCGATCATTAAATCGGTGCTCATGAACCAGTCGATCGTTTCAGGAATTGGCAATGCCTATGCCGACGAGATACTCTGGCATGCAAAAATCCATCCCCAGTCACGGTGCGGGGCGCTGTACAATGCCGGGGAGGCAGGGACGATGTACCGGTCCATCAGGGACGTGATACGTAACGCGCTCGAAACCGTGATGGAGCTGTCGAAGGGGGAAGATATTTCGGAACAGCCGCGCAGTTTCATGAAAGTCTACCGGAAGTCGGGAATGCCTTGTCCGGCGTGCGGGTATATGGTAGCGTGTACGAAGATCGCGAGCCGCGATACGTTTATCTGCGAAAAGTGCCAGCGGAAATTCTAGCTAAAAAATGTAAATGATGCACAGCGATGTGGCTTAAATCGATCAAGTATCTTTCATTGCTCCATATTGCCGCTGTTATCATTGGACTGGGGACGTGTGTGTATCTGTATCGGGATACCCTCTGGCTGTCGGAGTCGATAAGTGAGCTGGGCACGCTTCAGCGGAGCCGTACAGCGTTCACTGTTTCGGTGCTTGCGTTTTCCACAATCCCGCTTGGGTATCTTATGCTTGCGATATCGTATATATATCGCAGAATTCCTGACGGCAGGAGCGATACCCCGGCTGTTATCCTGTCGGCTATATCGTTTGTCGTGGGCCACCTGATGCTTGCGCTTGCGGGTATTTTTCCGCAGAACGAATTTCAGGAGCTTCATTTCCTTGGTGGGTCGGGGTATTTTTCTCTGTATGGGGTAGGAGTCTACCTGTTTGGACACGCAGTCGAGAAAACATTTCCTGATTTCTCTCGTTTCAGCCGGGATCTGTTTGTGTTGTCGTTCGGAGGCGGTTTCCTGTTCGGCATCGTCCTGGAGTCGATCATCGCTGCGGAATTGTACATGATCACCTTTATGATGATATGGACCTACGTTTTGCTTTTCAGGATAGTCCCGCTTGCCGCAGGAGATGAGGCCTCTCGACAGTCCAGCAGAAAGACAATTTCCGTGGAAAATTTGAGGAGTTTGACCCTCAGTGACATCCTCTCGGCTATCCGTGCGAAGCGGTCGGGGTAGTTTTTCTCCATGCCTTTTGCCCTGCCCGAAATGCTTGCTCGGGGATATGATACGACGAGCGTATTGCAGGGAATTGCTGAAATGACCGATTCGGCGTCAAGCAGTTGATGGTCGAGAAGGGGAAGTGTTTTGAACAGGAATGCGACATCGGCAAACGGAGTGCCCGGTTCTGCGAGATCACGTTCACGGATTTCAGCGCGAGGATGAATGGGAAGCTGTGCGAAGATTTGTTTAATGAATGAATTCTGAATGCTGTCTATGTCATATGCAGTGTACCGGGTATCTTCGGGAAGATGCATCCAAGGGAGCGTGAGGGGATTGAGGCCGCTTGCGTAGTCGGCAATGGATTCCGGTATCCCGGTTTCCTGAAATATCTCTGAGTAAAACGAATCGAGCAGAGGGATTCGCTCCCGTGTCGATGCATGGAGGGATAGTATCCGTGTGAGATAATCCTGAATGTGCTGTGTGTCTGATGTGTGGGGAATTTCCGAAACGAGCCGTGCGAAATCCGGCCTGTTTGCATAGTATGCGCCCCAGACTTGGTGCAGTAGGTTCCGGGCTTTTTTTTCGATTCGTTTCGTCGGGTACCGCTTCGTGCATTGGGAAACGATACGCTCAACGGTAAACGGGTGAAGGCCCCGGTATTTCTTTGAGGAGAGGATTCGTTGGGTGATTGTATTGAGATCTGTATTGTTCATGGCGTGAATTGCAGAGTGCTTTCAGGATGGTACCACGTTTGGGGGAGCGATTCGACGTTTGGAGTCGTGGGGGTAGTAAGCGGAGGAAGACAATTTGAGTTTTTCGTGTCCTGATGCTAGTATGTGGATAACAAATAACTTCTCATGTATCACAAAATGGCTGATGATATCGGTACTAATGGGGAGGGCGTACGTGTAGGGACAATTACGCATTATTTCGACAAGATCTCGGTAGCGGTCGTAAAACCGGAAGAGACGATGAATGTGGGGGACACCATCCGGGTCCTTGACCGTGAAGGGAACGTAGTCCTCGAACAGGTTGTTTCATCTATGGAAATTGACCGTGTCGCACAGGAGTCGGTTCCCGCCGGACAGGAATTTGGAATGAAGGTTGATGGTGAGGTTAAGGAAGGATACGTGGTTGTTCGTGTATAGGCTATGACAGAAGCGAGGCATTCCGTTTCCGGCTCTGTTTTTCTATGTGCATGACTCGCACAGAGTTAAATTCCGTTGTGTTATTCTATGGCATTGCCGATTGTACAGATAAGCGGGCATTCTATGAAAATCGAGTCGCCCCTGAAAAAGTATATTAATGAAAAGTTGTATAAGCACGAGAAAATTTTCGACCTTGCCACGTCTGTTGATGTTGAATGTGAGCGCAATATTTCTACTCGTGGCGTAGATCAGGATTATCGCTTTGAAATAACGATGTTCCTGCCCAATGCAACTATCCGTATTGAGAAAGTGGGACCGGATCTGTTCCCACTGGTTGACGAGGCGACTGATGTGATGGCCCGCAAGGTCAAGCAGTACCGTGAGCGCCTTCGTGATTGGGAAAGCGGAGAGCACCGGAAGGCCGGGGCGGAAATTGCCAGTGGTTCAGATACAGCAGATGCCGCTCCTATTGTGGACTATGTCCCGAAAATTTCCGAGCGGCGGCGTATGGAGAACTGTACCCCGATGACCGAGCAGGAGGCCGTGGAGCAGATGGAACTGCTCGACCGCGACTGCTACCTGTTCAAAAGCAAGAACACCGGTGAATTCGCGATGGTGTACCGTAAGCGTGACGGAGGGTATGGGCTGGTGGAGCCGTGTGACTAGGGTTCAAGACAAAGAGAAAGGGTAAGCATCGAAAAAGGATACGGCAAAGTCGAAGGGAGAGTGTTGACGGTTCCTTGTACTTGAAATCTTTCCTTCGCTCCCGTCCCCCTTCGAGTGTGTGGTTTCAGGCGCCGAACAAATCTTCAAAAAATGCCCGTGTTATGCCGAGAAAGCTGTAGTCCTTCGGATTTTCGATATTGTTCTTGATACTGGCATCCTCCCTGAGCTCAGAGACCCATGGCTGGTAGGCCTCCTGCAGTTTCTGATTTTTCAGTGAGGCCTCAATCTGATCTCTCGAGTCTTCTAGCGTCTGATCGGTCTGATCCTGATACTGCTCGTAGTATTCCTGGATTTCCTCGTCGGTCACCTCAATGTCATCAGCAAGGATCTTTTCGACGATAAGGTTCGATGCGATCCGGTCGCGGAGCTCTTCCATATCGAGATTGCTTGCCGCAAGCGCGTCCTGCAAGCCTTCCGACCCGCCGTACTGCTCTTCAAACTCCTCGATCTTGCCGGCGATATCATCCTCTGAAACCGTTATGTTCAGCCGTTCGGCTTCCTGTTTGAAAAGCCGCTCGTCGATCATCTGGCTTGCGATAGTTGTCCCGTACACACTCTCTAGCTCGTCATGGAATTCTCCCCTGAAAATACGCTCTCCGTTGACAATGGCGACACTTGCCTTGTTGTTGAGATACTGCACCGCATAGTCTATAGTCACGAGAGTTACGATAAATACGGCAAGCCACAGAAGGACGTTTTTGAGAAGTTTCTTACGTTTGTCGGTAAGTTTCAGTGCCGGTATCGAGACCCTGGACTTTGCTGTTCTGCCGTTCGATCCGTTTGAAGTGGATGTGGAAGTTTTTCGTGAATTATTGGCTTTTCCTGCCCGGTTGTCGCTTGATCTTCCGGCGGATTTTTCGCTACGGGAACTCTTTGATGCTGGCATGACTTAAGAATGAGATAGACTTTAATTTGCAAACAAAGTGTATCAGAGAGTAACAGGAGTGTCTAGCGGATTTGGGTGGGTGGGTGGACTGGATAAGCCTGTAGTATTCTTCTTGGGGTTAAAGTGGTAAAATATTGGTGTGAAGTAATTTATTGTCTTGATTCTAATGACCTGTCCGAACGAAGCGCTCGTTTGCGTGCCTGTCGAATCAGCTCAGAAAGCAGACGAGTCAGGAGAGACAGAAACGGTCGGTGGCTTTTCCCGACGGGCGGTGAATACTGCCTGCCTAGTTTTGGGAAAAGTTGTTCAGATAGGTGATGGTGACATCTGGTTTCCCCAGTGTTCACGTGAGTTGCCTCCGGAAATGGGAGTGCGTGGGATTCTTCAGCAGTACGGGTTTGGCGAGATAGAATGGGATGAAGCACTTCCGGAAGGGGACGGAAGTATGAGAGATCTTGCTCAGATAGTACTTGCATGGGCGATCATTAACTCTGGGGTTTTAGTGTCTGAAGTGTTGTTGTTAAAAAAGAATTCATATTGGAGACAGTCAATTACTGGTAATATGAGGGGTCTTTTGATAAGGATGGGTGTGAAAGACGGGGAATCACAGGCTCAAACTTATGGAAACGGAGTACCATCAGTTCGGATGACGAAACCTGAGTTACAGGTAGTACTGAGTTGGGTTGATCGGTTCGGGCAGAATGGCAACGGTGCTATATGACCGGTGTGCCTCGAGCATCATTATTCATGTCATCGCGATTGTGTCCTCCATCGTTTGTGTGACTGTTATCACACGTTTCATCTGAGAATTTCATTTGGGTCTCACGATATTGAAAAAATTACGGGCGATACTATACTTAGGGTGCATGCGTAGATCAAACGGGGAACCAGAAGATGCAGGGCTCGCTTGGTGTTTATGATGTCGGACGTGGTCCTGAGTGGCGACAGGAAGGATCTCCTGCGTTCCGTGCAGTTCAAAACCTTGTTTCTGTTCTCGGTCCGATTGAGAATCTCGGAGAAGGGGACTTTTATTTTCCAGACACATGCACGATCATTTATCCTGCTTGTGGAATTTTGCGTACCCTGGCTTCCTGCGGTCTGCCGAGCATGCTCCCCGGTCAAGAGGCGATTGTTTTGCCTGAGGACATCGCAGCCCGCTTTCCAAATGCTATTCTTGAGGGGATTCGAACACAACATGCTTTTGACCGGTGTGTATTCTTAATTCTGTGTGGGGTTGTGCTCATGCAAATGCAGATTAAAAGTCCAGAGTCAGGGCAGATCAATATGTTGGATGATCAAGAGCAGAGGGGGCAGATAGTAGCTTCGATGCGCGCTCTATTGTGGGACGTATTTTGCCAAAACTGTAGTCTTGAGGATGGGATGACAGCTGAGGAGTACATAGAGCTTCTTCGCTGTATCAATATCTTCAAAATGACCGGGACGTTATTGCCTATTCCGTATGTCTGGAGATTCTCCCTTGGGTATTCACCACAGGGATAGGCTTGCAGGTGGTGTTTTGGGCTGTCAGGACAAAGACTGTGGTGTATATGAGAATTCCCAAGAGCATGACTGGATAAACGGTGCGATATCCGGTCCAGGCGAGTACCGATGACTGCGGTATTGAAATGTCCGATTCGAACCGGGGGATGATTCTTATTTTTGGTGACCCATCGGTGTTTGTCCCGTAGCGGGAGACGATGCCAGTGACCGAAAGCGCCGTTCCTGTTATTGGGTTTGGCAGCTCGATATCGAACGAGTCAGGTAGATAGATGGGAAAGGGCAGGGTCGAATCTTTGGTAGGATAGAGGTAGTGGTCACGCTTCTTTTCAATCTCGAGAGTGACACTGACGATCGAGCCGAGCAGATCTGTCAGTTGAGTTCCTGCTGTTGGTGAAATCGGGGGGACGGAAATGTCTTCAGATTGTTCGACGGTCTTGTGTATAGAAACTCGCAGCTCCCCATACGCGGTATCGAGTATTCCCGAGATCCGGTAGGTGTGTCCGTATTCGAGGGATTGATCTTTCTGGGGTCGTACTCTGATTCCGGCTGACCCGTCGTGCAGGTATGTTTCTCCTTCTGTGGGGATTCCGGGTGGTGAAATAATAACACCCGAAATGGTGACGGATGTTCCTTCCGGTAGCGTTTTGATTGAAGAGATTGAAGAAATTACCGGATTGTCGGGATCTTCGGTGATCTTGATGTCTGAGGATGTGGTGTTTTGAAGTCCGGCTGAGTCGGTAACGGTCAGGGTAATAGTGAATGTCCCGGTATTTTCAAAAGAATACTGGGTGTATTCACCTGACAGTGTTGCCGATAGAGTAGTTCCGTCGATGGCCCACTCGAACGATTGAATGTCTCCGTCGATATCATGGGACGGTGATGCATCAAGCGTGATTGCGTGATTGATAAACGCCGTTTCGGGAATTTCGAAAATGGCAGTAGGAAGAAAAACGTTTGCAGATCCGGGGGTTGGTTCTGCGGTGTCTACGAAGTCCGCCTGTGTTTCTGAAGGCTCGAGATTCGTGCGAGATAGGCTGTGTCCTTCAGGGATATCAGAAGCGAGGATTGATCCGGTGTTACCAGAATTGTCCGGCAATTGATTTGTGTTGGGGCTGTCGTAGAGGACGGTGTCCATGGTGATGCCGGACTGGTCAACGAGCCGCACCCCGTCTGTTTCCGTGCCCCCATTTTGAAATGATAGAGACGAGGCGATGAGGTGTGCCGATGTAACGGCCGGCTCACCGATGAGGAGATAGGTGTGGGGGTAGAGAAAGTAAGAGGAGAACGAGTAGCGGTGGACAAATGTTGTCCCGGCCGCTTCGATGTACCAATCTTTGAGATTAACCGGTTGGTCGGTTGGGTTGTACAGCTCGATCCATTCGTTGCCGCTGTCTGCTCCGATGGGGTCATAGAAGAGCTCGGTGATGAGGATGGACGGGGAGGAGGCGTGGAGGGGAGAGGACAGAAAAAGCAAAAGGAAAAGAGCAACGATTGCTTTATGAACGGTGAATAGTGATCTTGTCATGTGAGTAATCGTACTCGTGTATGATTACCAAAGAGGACAACTATTTATGATGTTCTGGTTACAGGATCAGGCTGCCTATGGGAGATTTTTCACGAGGGTCGTATATGCAGATAGATGCTTACATACCCATTATCATGCACAACCATTGCATAATATCCGCCGCATTTCTGTTCTACTCCATAATAAACAGTACCTCCCATGATTGCTCTAACCGGTGCCCCTTCCCCCTCAAGAGGAAGCCATCCTTCATATGATGGATCACAGGAGATCGATCCACGAGAGGCGTAGTAACATTGATTCTCTGTTGGATGATCCCAACACTTTCCATATACGTTATCAGCTTGGTTTCCTGCCGTTGTTGACACAAGATCTATCGAGTAGCCTTGATGATACCATTGGGTTATTCTAGGACTTCCTGATAAGGGGATATCACCTGAAATGTATGAATCTGCAGCAATATTTCCCCAGAAGTAGCCCCACCCTGGAACTTTTGTTCCGTTATTCACTGAAAAATGAAGGTGCGATCCATAAGAGTAACCGGTATGTCCTTGGAATCCGATATAGTGTCCCGCTTCGACACGTGTTCCGTCCCCAAGTTGTCCAGATTCGAACATTTGCATAATGAGCTGTGCAATAACCTGATTAACAGATTCTTCTTTTTTTCGAAGAGCAGCGAGTGATGCTGTATATTCGGCCTCCCGCCTTTGAGATTCGGCAAGGAGCACCTGCTGTTGTGCCTTTTGTGATTCTAGATTTTTTTCTTCTTGGGCTATCTCTAATTTTTCGTTTTCAATTGTGTTTCTTTTTTCTTGGATTTTCATCCTTTTGTCCGCAAGGATAGCCTCTTCGTCGGAGAGTTGATCACGGGCGATGGCCATGTCGGTGAGAAGCTGGCGGTCTTTCTTTTTTGCTTCTACCAGATATTTCATCCTGCGCATCAACGTTTCGAAATCACTTGAATCGAGAAGAACCTCAAGTGGTGACATGAATGTCATCTTATAGCTCGTCTTCGTCCGTTTCCTCATAATATCTTCTAACAGGGCAATTTCCTGTGTCAGCGTATCAATGGAATTCTGGACGCTGACAATTTCTTTTCCAAGTAGCTGTATTTCAACGGTGTTTTGCTCTATTGCGACGGTCTTTTCTGCAACTTTGAGCTCTGTTTCCTGGATCAGGCTATTCAAATACGATATTTGTTGGGAGAGAGACGACTGTTCAAAGTTTTCGGCATTAACCGACTGTTCGAAGCCTTCTTTTTCCGACTGGATGAGCTGTGCTTGCTCCTGAAGAAAATCGAGACAGGCTTCGGGATCCATGCCGGCCGGACAGGAAGTTTCGTACGCCTGGGTAGAAGACGAGAGATCAAACGTGGAGAGTCCGAGAAAAACAACAACCGCGAGTACCACCGGAAGAACAATCTTTCCAATCGTGCGTATCTGCACTCTCACTTCAAATACTTCCTCGTCGCAAATAAACTGCTTAAGAATCCCACCCCGGCCCCGGCGGCAATTTCCACTGCTGATACCGCCGATACGAACACGGGGTCAAATTCTTTCAAGTATGGCATATCGATATCCTGAAATGTCTGTGAAACAAACAGGAACATGTCCCCGTCGCTGAGCAGGGAAATACCCGAGTACCACAGAGTCAACAGTAGTCCGATCGCAACTCCGGCCCCGATCGCTCCATACATAGCTCCTTCCAGCAGGAACGGAATCCGGATGTAGCTGTCGGTCGAGCCGATGAGCCGCATGACCTCGATTTCGCTTTTGTGCGCGTTGATGTTGAACCCGATGGTGATGAGGATCAAAACGACCGCAACGATGGAGAGTGCAACGACCAGCGCGGAACCGCCGATGTTTATCACTTTTGAGACGCTTCTGAGGCTGTCGATCACATCTTTGAAATACATGATCTCCTCGATGTTTTCGTTTTCCTCTTTCAGATCGTTTGCTGTGCGAATGATGTCGGCGACACTTTCAATGTCGGTTGCCCTGATCCCGAGGCTTGGTGGCAGGGCTTCTGAAGTTACTGACTCGACGAGGGTCGGATCGTCCTGGAAGTCCTGTTTATAGATCTCAAGCGCCTGTTCTTTTGAAATATATTCGATGGAATCGATGGACGGGCTCTGGTCGAGCGTATCGCGGATTGCGAATATTTCCTCTTCAGGTGTGTCGTTTTGGAAAAAGATAATGATCTGTGCTTTTTTCTCAAATGTGCTGATGGTCCGGCTGGAGATAGCGACGAGTGCGATAAAAAGCGAAGCGATCATAAAGGTGAGTGCGATGACGATGGTCGAGGCTACAGAGAGCCACTTGTTTCGGACGACGTGTTTTTTTGTCTCGGAAACGATGCGCTTACTTAAATGTTCATGCTTGCTCATGCGGTGGGGCGTTGACAAATGATTCGAGCGCATTGACGATATCCTGTGCTTTCTTGTCTCCGATACCGTCGAGACTAATGAGTTCGCTTTCGGAGAGGTCGAGAAGCTGGTCGATGGTCACAATACTGTTTTTACGAAGCTGACGTCTGACTGCCGAGGACACAGGCAATTGGTCGAGGTCGGAAATGATATCGGGTTTTGTCTCCTTCTGCTCGATTGGGAGTGCGGATACGGCCTCTATTTCAACCTTTCGTGATTTAGCTGGCTTTTTGTCTTCATCGCAATTACCATTGTACCCACCTTTCTGGTCGCTCACGATCGTGCCGTTTTCCAGCCTGATGACGCGCTGGTTCATAGCGTCGACAACCTCTTTGTCGTGGGTCGCGATCATGACGGTGGTGCCCCATTCGTTGACCGTCTGGAGAATTTTCATGATCTCAAATGAAGTTTCAGGGTCGAGGTTTCCAGTGGGCTCGTCCGCGATAAGCAGTTTTGGCTCGTTGGCTAGTGCGCGGGCAATTCCTGCACGCTGTTTTTCTCCCCCCGAAAGCTGTTCCGGGAAAAGGTCCTGCCGGTCACTGAGTCCTACAAGATCAAGTAGTGAATCGGTTGTTTCTTTGACTTCGTTGTCCAGCTTGCCCGTAATTTCCAAAGCAAATGAGACATTCTCCCGGATCGTTTTGGTGTCGAGCAGTTTGTAGTCCTGGAACACCACACCTATCTGCTGGCGGTAGACCGGAAGCAGATGTTTCCTGATGCTGAGAATATCGGTATCGTCGAAAAGGATTGTGCCCTGAGTCGGATCCTCCTGCCGGATGAGCAGACGGATGAGTGTCGACTTGCCTGCTCCGGATGGACCAATGAGGAAAAGAAACTCGCCCTGGTCAATATCGAACGAAACATCTCGCAGAGCGACGATTTCCGGATTGTAGAATTTCGAAACTTGCTGGAACTGAATCATTCCTGACCTATTATGCCATTAATTTTTGATAGGATCAAAGCGGGGAAGTAGCGCTAGCGGACCTTATTTCTCAGTTGTGCTGAGGTAAATTCATCGAGATCGCCATCGAGAACGTTTTCCGGGTCAGACCGCTCGATGTCGGTCCTCAAATCTTTGACCAGTTTATAGGGGTGCAAAACGTAGTTTCTGATCTGGTTGCCCCAGGCGGCGACTTTGTGTTCACCCTTAAGCTTTTGTGCTTCTTTCTCTGCTTCTTCCTCTTTTATCTGCCAGAGTTTTGCCTTGAGAAGTTTCATTGCCGCCTCGCGGTTTTGGTACTGGCTTCGCTGTGAAGAAGAATGAACCGTGATACCGGTCGGCCGGTGGGTCAATGTCACCGCTGTCGATGTTTTGTTCACGTTCTGGCCACCGGGTCCTCCTGATCGGACCGCTTTGAACTCGATCTCATCGTCCGGGATTTCCAGGGTCGTGTCGAGCTCGATGACCGGCATGACCTCGACTCCTGCAAACGATGTTTGTCTGAGACTTTGCGCGTTAAATGGAGACAGACGCACCAGACGGTGCGTGCCGTTTTCTCCTTTGAGATACCCATAGGCGAATGGACCGGTCACTTCTATCGAAACGGTGCCGATGCCGGCTTCATCGGCCTTCACCATGTGCAGGATTGTCGTTTTCCAATCCTTGCGTTGTGCGTACTGCAGGTACATACGCATGAGCATTTCCGCCCAGTCGTTTGCTTCGGTTCCACCCTGACCTGCGTGGATTGAGAGTATTGCATCGTTTTGGTCATACGGTCCGGAGAGAAACTGGTGCAGTTCAAATGTATCAAGCTCTTTCTCAATCTTATCTATTTCGGCCACGATATCCTGATCTGCAGTGGTATCCTGCTCCTGTTTCGCGATATCTGCAAATTCCGTGAGATTTTTTACTGAGTTTGTCAGTGTCTCGAGCGTATTGAGCGTTTCCTCGACGATGCTGAGTTCCTTCATCACGGCCTGTGCCTGCTGAGGATTTTTCCAGAAGTCAGGGGCGACCGACTGTGCTTCAAGTTCAGCCTTGCGGTTCGATAGTTTTGTCGTGTCGATGGATTCCCTCACGCTTTCTATTCGCTGTTGGAGGGTCCGGATTTGTTCGTCCATTGCCTGAAAAGTATAGCATTCATACTCATTTCATGAAAGTAAAAACCAGGTTGGTTGAATTGCCGAGCTACACCCTCCATCCAATGGACAATGCTTTTGCAATAGTGTAATGTACAGCAGAAGCTATGACTGCGCACACTGCCGGGAATGAAAACGAAGCGATGGCACCTGCCGGACCGATGGCGGTACTGCTCATTATGGACGGATTGGGAATTCGTGAAAGCGCGGTTGGCAATGCGGTCCTCAACGCCCGCACCCCCACACTCGACATGCTATGGGCGCAAAATCCTCACGCATTACTTAAAGCGGCCGGAAAAGAGGTCGGTCTGTCCCAGGGAGACCCCGGAAATTCTGAGGTCGGCCACCTGAACATGGGTTCAGGCCAGATTGTCTACCAGAGCCAGCCGAGGATTGACGAGTACATCAGGATCGGCAAGTTTGCCGAAATTCCCTCGCTCAAAGGAGCGTTCTCACACGCAAAAGATCACTCGTCAGATCTGCATATTGTTGGTCTGCTCAGCGCAACCGGTGTTCACGCGCATATCGAGCATTTGTTCGAACTGATGCGTATCTGCAAAACGCACAAGGTCAATCCATTCATCCATGTGATAACCGATGGAAGAGATACCGGATTGAAAGATGGATACCTCTATCTCAATATGCTCAAAGCGAAGATCCAGGAATTCGGGATTGGCCGCATAGCCAGTATTTCCGGGCGCACGTACGCGATGGACCGTGATCACCGTTGGGACCGGACGGAGCGGGCGTATAACGCGATGATCGGTAATGGAGAACGGAAGGCCGAGGACCCGATCGAGGTCCTGCAGTCGTCGTATCAGCAGGGAGAAAACGATCAGACGCTCACCCCGACGACCATTGTGAATCAGGAAGGGGAGCCGGTCGGGATCGTCAAAGAAAATGACGCCGTCATTTTTTATAACTACCGTGAGGACCGTGCACGGCAGTTGACCCGCGCATTCGTTGTCGACAACTTCGATGGTTTTTTTAGAGAGAAAATACCCGGCATATACTTTCTGACGATGACTGGTTATGAGGAGGGCCTTCCCGTGAAGGTGCTCTTCGATCCGTTTATCATCCGTTCGACGGTTGCCTCTATCGTAAGTGCTTCCGGTTTGAAACAGCTGCACGTTGCTGAGTCGGAGAAGTATGCGCATGTGACGTACTTTTTTAATGGTGGTGTCGAACAGCCGCACGAGGGTGAGGAATTTATCCACATTCCCTCACCAAAGGTATTCGATTTCGTCGAAGTTCCCGAGATGAGCGCGAAGGAAATCACCGATTCAGTTGTCCCTGCAATCGAAAGCCGGAAATACAATTTCGTTCTGATCAATCTGGCGAACCCTGATATGATCGGACATACGGGTAATTATGAGCAAACGGTGAAGGCGGTTGAGTTCACTGATACCTGTGTGCGGCGGATTGTCGAGGCAGTCATGCGTGTGAACGGTAATATTATCATTACGGCTGATCATGGAAATGCCGAGGAAATGGTCGACGAAATGACCGGTGAAGTCAACGCCGCCCACACGTCAAATCCCGTCCCGGTGATTATTTGCCGTGCCGAATCGCCATGTGTGCTGGATGGAAGTGTGCAGGGAGTCAAGATCGGGACTGGGCAGAACGCGGTAGAGCGGGGCATTCTTGCCGATATTGCTCCGACGGTTCTCCGTTTGTTGGGGCAGGAGCCGAGCCAGGAGATGACCGGCGTGGACCTGCTGTCGGTGAAGTTGTAGGGGGGGCTACTTTTTTTCTAAACGCCGAGAGGATCTCGTAGCATTTCCCGTTTTTGGGGACAATCACCACACCGCAATCACCAAAACAATCGATATCACGATCCGGTATATCCCAGATGCTGTCAGAATTCCCTTCCCGATGAATTTTTTGAATATGTACGCAGCAACGATTCCGGTGACCGCCGCGACCGCTGTTGCAATAATAAGCTGTCCAACATCAATCGAAGGGTTTTTGACTTCCTCGTACACACTGTAGAGGCCAGTCCCGGCAAGAAGCGGGATTCCCGAGAGGAACGAAAACGAGAGTGCTGCTTGCGGTGAAAGCCCGGATACAATCCCCGCTGCCGTTGTAATACCTGAGCGTGACGTGCCGGGGATGAGGGCGAGCACCTGTGCGAATCCGACCGAGAGTGCTTGTTTTATTGAAATGGTACTGACGGTCTCGGTGGTCGAAGTCCGTGATTTCCCCAGCCGGTCGACCAGAATAAGCACAATTCCCCAGACGAACAATGAAAACGTAATGATGACCGGGGTTCCGAGCGAGCGCTCAATGGTTTCCTCAAATAATAGTCCGATCAGTCCCGCAGGAACAATGCTCAGGCCGATCTTGAAGGCTGTATCGAGCCGGAAGTAGTTGACCAGCGATTCTCTGAAAACGATGAGTATCGCAATGAGTGTTCCGAGGTGAAGTATGGCAATTCCGGTCAGAGAAAGGTCGATGGAGATCGTTTCCGAGAGAAGCAAAAGGTGTCCCGAACTTGAAACCGGCAGAAGCTCAGTGATCCCTTGGATAATTCCGGCGAGTACCGATTGCAGAATCTCGGAGACAACCATAGCGGTTGGATTATAGCACGGCGGTCGTGCTACAATGGAGCTGGTAATTTTGTGCATGCGCACATGAGAAAAACTGCCGTATTCATTCTCCTGTTTCTGGTCGGAAGTGCCGTCTGCATGGCGGTCCTGCTGTCGCTTCGCGCGGAACGCCCGGTCGATCCGGATAATGGTCCTGTCGCGTTGGTGAAGGACGATGACAGCTGGGGCGAAGTTGCCGGGACGGCAGATGAACAGGATGACACAGATACCGACGAGGAGATGTCCGAGGAGGTGTTCGTGGAGGAGGACTCCAGCGGACCACCGGTACCGGACCCGGTTGTCGGCAGTGAGACAGCCAGCAATCTTCAGGATACTCCGGCCGCCCAGATTGACCCAGATCCTCAACCTTCAATTCCCGAAAAAGAACAATCTATCCTTCCTGTCCATCAACTCGACTCGAAAAAACACGAAGATCAGGAGTATTCGTTTGATCCCCTCGAAAAGGAAGGAGCGGCCGAGAATAGCCGTCAGATTAATCAATATCTATCCTACACACCTCCGGTCAACCCCTATTTGAACAAGACGGTTATGGGATTCGCTCCCTACTGGAACCTCGAGAGCACGGCTCCATACCTGCCGATGGAGCACTTGAGCATAATCGCCTACTTTTCGGTCGCGTGTTTTCCTGACGGCTCGCTTGTGACGACCTGTGTGAATGGATACTGCGGGGATAAAAATGGATGGGACGGCTGGAATAGCGCCACCCTTGCCAATCTCGTCTCCCGTGCGCACCAGAGTGGGGTCAAAGTGGTGCTGACGATCAAGAACTTCGATAAACCGAGCATAGAAAACCTTATCACGAGCCCTGACGCTCAGAACCGGCTCATCGCAAACATCATTTCAGAAATTTCTGCAAAAAATGCCGACGGGGTCAACATTGATTTCGAGTATATTGGCACGGCATCAAGTGGTTTGCGGGCGGCGTTTGCGGCATTTTCAGACAAAGTCGCCGACGCGGTCCACGCCGCGCGTCCCGGTTCCCATGTCAGTGTTGATATTCTTGGGAGTTCCGCATTAAGCCCACTGCTCTACGACGTTACGGCTCTCGGACAAACATCGCTCGACGCGATCATGGTGATGGCATATGACTTTTACACAACAAGCTATTACAACGGAAAGATTGCATCACCGACCTCTCCGCTGTACGGGTCGCAGTACTGGTATACCGTTGCGCGGGCGATGGATGATATGGCGGCTCGCACGCCGGCAAACAAGCTTATTATGGGAGTTCCGTACTACGGACTTGAGTTTCCGGTCGACGGGGTGTTGTGGCCGTTAAAGAATGCTCCGGTTGTCGGTGCAGGTGCGATCACGACGTATGCGAACGTG
>JAQVGB010000056.1 GCA_028696915.1 Candidatus Dojkabacteria bacterium
CATCTGGGGCTTCGATTACGGGGTCCTTTCGCCGTATATGAAACGCGATCTCTGGACCTTGCCGACGATTGATCTCATGCTCGCGATGAAAAAGGCGATTGGCTACTGGCCAAAGCTGGACGCTCTGGCACGTGCAAACCTCGGGGAGGGCAAGATCGGGCGGGGGATTGATGCGCCGGAGTACTGGAAGCGTGGTGAATTGGATAAACTTGAGAAGTACTGCCTCGAGGATGTGCGCCTGACGTACGAAGTCTGGAAGATCGGCGAGCAGGACCGGAAGCTGAAGTACCTGGATGCGGCCGGGTTTGTCAGGGAAACGGTCGTGAACTGGCAGGACGGTTTCATGCAGAAGGTGGACGAGACTGCACAGGGGAGGCTGTTGTGAATGATTTTTGCAGGGTGGGTATTTGATTTTTTGAGAACGTGGCGAATTTCACAATGTGCTTTTCCCATGTTCGAAGGGGAGTTGTTCTTAATTTTGCAACAGGTGTATCTCCTGGAGCATAAACAGTGCTCTGATTAATTTGCGCATAGAATTTCGGTATTAAGCCCTTGCTTAGCGTTTCTGACTCGGATACGAGAGACTCATTGGTAAATGAAGTGTTGAAAAGTTGAGCCTTGGATTTGAGGTGTTCGAAAAAGAAGGACTTAGCATCGGGATATTTCGAGTATACATGTGGATAGGAGTACAGGAGAAGGATCAATCGATAATCTTTGGTCGCTCTGAGCACGATCCTCATTTCCGGAGTATTAGTATGGGTGATGTGTCGGATATCCTCTTTTAGTTTGAGAAGAGTTGAAACTCCATATTGAAATCCATCAATCAGTTGTTTAGCATAGTGCGATGGATTCACTTTCTTCCCTCGTAAGACTGGAATATTAAGGATCTTCGCCTTGGATGGTACTTTCCATCGTATTCTTGGGGACCGATCGGTTCCAGACAGCACCGGTTTCAGATAACTGTGAATAGTGTTGAGACCTCCTGTGAGTGCGCTGGTGTCGAGTGGGCTATCAGTATTAATAATTCCTGTGTGATCAATAGAGTATGGATTTGCAGATTGTGGACAGAACAGACATTCTAGGTCGAAAAAAATCGGTTGGGGAATTTTGATAATCACGTTTTCCCGATTCATATCGATCGCTCTGAAAAATAGGAGTAGTGCCATAAAAGAGCCATAATTGACGTATAGTGATTTGATATCCTCAGGTCTGTCCGTTTCATTCAGATGATCTATGAATTTTCTGTACACGATGTTCTCTCTGAGTTCGCTGTGAGGGATACAGTCAACAAATGACGAAGGGAGAACCTTTCGAATATGGGATATGAACTGAAGAAAATCTGGAACATTCTTTGAAACTACCCAGCCGTTGCTCAGATATTTCGACATGCCTGATTCATGAAGATCGCCGAGAAGGACCAGCTTGTTAGTATTAAGTTCTTTTGTATCCGTAAGAAGGGTCTGAAGAGATCCGTCGATAAGTGGGATTAATGGCCGACAATACTGCCTGATAAACGACCAGGATATTTTTGATAGAAAACGAGTGAACGATGTTTCCTTTGATCTGTAGTACTGGAATATGATTGAGGGGAGAAGAATATCCTCAATAAGTGCGCTTGCTTTGGGCAGGAGTGAAGGGGGTAAATTTGCGTATGAAATATCTTTGATGATTACCCGAAGCGAGTGAAAAAGTTCACTCCGAAGAGTCAGGTTTTGATTAGCACGTGCCGGTCGCACAACAGGTGGTTGTGCTTCTCGTTCCTCCAAGCAGTTCGATTTCAGGAAGAATTGAAGCAAATTCAATTAGTCCTAGCTCAACGGCCAGAGCATACGTTTCTGGCGGAAGTTCTGATAGAAGCAACTCCATGACAAGGCCCAATAATTAAGTTTTCAGGATTATATCCGGTTCAAAATTTTATTTCTAGTATGACGCTTTGCTGGGGAATGCGGTATCTTGTCGTGGAGATAGCATTTTGTAGGAACTGGTCGTTTTCTGAGATCTCGATAAGTACTCGTGAGATTTTTGCAAGGGCAAAAAGTCGTTTAATTTCAAGAAGAACAGCACTCATTGTCTGTGGTGACTTGTTCTCCTCTTTCAGTTCCAGTGAAAGAATCTCGCCGATATTTCCAGAGAAAAGTAACATGGCAAACCCGATAAATGCGTTGTTATCTATGACAACAAGATTTTTCTTCGGGGACGCCGGATTCTGAAAGTCTTCGGTTAATTTCTTCATTATAAGGGAGGAGTCTGTTTTGTACCTGTCATATCCAAAAACATTGTTCAGCTGTCGAAGCCGTTCACATTGAAGAGAAGAGATGTCTTCAAAGAATTCCGGTAGGGCGGAAATGATTTTCATATGCAGGTATGGTCAATATTAATTAGCTTGCGACAGATTCTTAATGAGTGTACCATTAAACAGTTCTAGATTTTATTCAAATGCTATGCCCACCCCAACCATCCGCGTGATTCCGTCCAAGTGTCTCGGTTGTGGGACCTGTGTCGCGACATTTCCTGAGATTTTCGAGCTCTACGACGACGGCAGTGGGGGAATGGTTGTCCGAATCAAATCGGATGCCGACCTTTCGAAGCTCACGCCCGAGGACTACGAGCGCATTAAGACGATTTGTCCCTCCATGGCGATCGAGGTTGTCGATGAAGAAGCGGCCGATGCACAGTAAGTCCGAATAGGGCAGAAAACCGGAAAATAGACCTCATTTTCATCGCTCCAAAAGCCAAAACGGCACGTGTTTCACGCGACGGTCATATGCTTGCAATGCAAAAGGCTCTTGTGTATGATGAATTCATACGGTACTGCCTCGATTGTCAGGCCCAAACTGCCCACCCATGAGAGAAAAGGAATATTTGATGTCCGTATACGATGTTCTTGATTGTACTGCCCCGACACGAGACGGATAGTGCAGGTATGACTGCCCCCTTTTCTGGTGATCGATTTTCGTTGTATTCATGTACTCATTTTCCCGAAGATTTCTGCGTTGCGTTTGGCGGTTTTGACCGTTTAGTTTATCAGGCACTGCGGTGACGAGATCCGCACGGGCGGCTGAAACGACACATGCCGGCAGTTCAAAAAAAGAGAAACGGGACGCGAATCCTGCACAGGACGACGGGAAAAACGCCTGTTTCCGGGAGTGCTATGAGCAATACCGGAACCGGATCTATTGGTATATTTATGGGAAAATCACACACTCACAGGATGCGGAGGATATGACGGCAGATGTATTTGTGAAGCTCTACGAGCACTTTGATACCATCTATCAGCGCGGGGACCGGGGCATACTGGCGTGGCTCTACGCGGTTTCCCGCAATGCGAGCATTGATTATTTGAGAAAAAAAGGACGACAAAGCCGCTCGATCGAGGACGAGGAGGTGGACAGCGCGGTCAGGGTATTCACCGACTTCGTCGCGGACGCGATGAAGGATGACGAGATGCGGATGGTGCGGGAAGCTCTTTCCGGGATTGGGGAAGTGGAGCAGGAGGTCCTGCATCTGAGGTTCGAGGAAAAACTGCGTTTTAACGAGATCAGTGAAATTGTCGGGAAGACGGAAGGTGCGTGCAAAATGATGATGTACCGCAGTCTTGAGAAACTGCGGATGACACTGGAAAAGTCTATGAGAAAGAGCAAACCGGCAGGCAGGTGAGAGCCGGTCAGCGGTAATTTTTTGAAATGTGTCAGAATAGAGATGTTTTTTAAAGCATCGCCAAAGCGGATGATAGAGAAGTATCTGCGGATCGTCTCGTCTGCCCGCAAAAAAGCGGCCTCTGCCGAGGATATGCAGACGATTGGATCACGGATTAACGGCAAGCTTGCCCAACGGCTGGATTCAGCGGGTTTTCATGATGTGGCTGAGCATATTGTGCTTGGTCGCGAAGGTTCATCGACTGATGTCACACCGGAGGGAAACGTCGAGACAGCGAAGAAGGCAGGGCTTTTGAGCATGCTGATCGAGGGTTACCGGTCCCGGCCGCTTTCCCGGAGGCTGATGCTTCTGGGTGGGGGCGCGGTTGTCGGTGGGGCGGGATTTCTTGCGGTCCTTGCCGTCATGGTGTGGTATCGGGGAGGGACACTTGTGCGGATAGGTGAGCAGGGGGTAGCTCCGTCAATTCTTTCATTGGAAAAGAAAATTGAAACAGAATACGGAGTAGGGGTCTCGTCAAATTCGTTCACAATAGTTGCGCAAAATGGCGCGGTGTTCAGGGCGCAGGGCATAGAACATAGAATTACCCTTGTGCCGCCAATTGAGCTTGATGTTGTACTCTCCCCTGATGGGAAAAGGGTTACCGTGACTCCAGCTGAGGATCTTGTGCCGGAAACTGAATATCGACTCTCGCTGATAGAAGGGACGTCTTTTTCAGATGGCACGGCACTACCTGACGATTTCACCTGGGCGTTTAGAACGGAGCCGGTGTTTGCGGTGACCGGTATCACGCCGCGAGACGGCTCGTGCTGTGCACCGGTCGATACGGCGATTGAAATTGAATTTAACTATAAAAATGTCGATCCTGAGGTGTTGTCTGACTATTTCACTATCGAACCTCCGGTTGTGGGACGGTTTGAGCATCAGGGATCGAATATTGTATTTCTTCCATCGCGACCGTTTTCGGCAAATAGTGTGTATCATGTGACGGTTGCTCAGGGGCTTCCAAACGGTCGGGGCGACGTGCTTCAAAATCCCTCATCTGCAACATTTCAAATTGGGACCGGGACAAGCGCTGGGCAGTACCTCAATCCGCCGCAGATGTTCTGGTCAGATCCTTCTCCGGTTATTGCGGTGACACAGGAGCCATGGATTGGCGTGTCGCATTACAACACGACCGGGAATTTCTCCGTATCGCTTTATTCTGCTGAAATCGATGCGGTCCTGCCGGTCGCCGCCGATGAGTGGAACGTGTACGTGCCTCCCGATCCTGATCATGTCACGAAGCTTCGTGACTGGACGCTGACCCCTGAGGATGCCGTGTTTTTTAATGTCGATGTCAACGGATATGGGATCTATCTGCTTGAAGTTTTCAACGAATCCTATGGGCAGTCGATCTACAAGTATCTGATCTACTCGCCGGTTGGGATATCGCTTTCTCATACGAATAATTCCGATCTCGTGTGGCTATTTGATATGGTCAACAAAGCGCCGGTCCCGGGAGCAACGGTGACGTTTCACGATTTCGATGGCGGCCTTGATGGAGAAGGGGAAGAATTCACGGTAACAACGGACACAAACGGATATGCCGCAGTCGACCATTCCGGCACCGATGTCATTGTGGCGCAGTCCAACGGAAATCTCGCACTTGTCGCCCCGGACCCTGATCACGCGCAGACGTGGTGGGGCGGCTACGCGTCATATGAACATAACACCGACTACCGCGCTTTCGTGTATACCGACCGTCCGTTGTACCGCCCTGGCGATACGGTCCATTACAAAGTTGTCGCCCGCGCGGAAGACGACATGGAGTATACCGTGCCGGCAAACATGCATCTGACGATGCGGCTTGGTGATGGTTCCGGATACACGTGGCAGGGCCTTCGTGCACTACCGCTGTTTGAGGAGTCCGTTATCCTTTCTGCGGAATTCGGGACGGCGGTTTCAGAATTTGTTCTTCCGTCGAATACGATCCCTGGGTATCATGATCTGACGGCGTATCTGGGTGAGGCGGTTGTGGGGTCCGGTACCGTTGCGGTTGCCGAATACGAAAAGCCACGGTACACGTTCGAAATGAGTGTCGATCGTACACGGGCGTTTACGGGGGATACCGTCCTTGTAGAGATTACCGGAAGGGACTATTCGGGAGATCCGGCGGCCGGTGTGTCGGTCGGACTTGCGGTAAATAAAGGCGATATGACGGGTTTGAACTGGATTGAGGGAGTGGATGAGCTGGACCGGATGCAGTCGCTCTACTACGGAAGCGAGTCTGTTGC
>JAQVGB010000057.1 GCA_028696915.1 Candidatus Dojkabacteria bacterium
GCGCTACTACGGAAGCGAGTCTGTTGCGGATGCAAAGGACACGCTGGACTTATCGGGGCACGGGACCTACGAGTTCACCATCGATGCCGGAGACTTCGATACGACGCTTGGTGTGTACACGATATACATCTGGTCTCAAGAAAATTATCTCACCCATGACGGCGAAACGGTGATCGTTGCTCACAAGCCGGAAACACTGTTTGCTCAGCCTGAGGATTGGTCTGTTGGGGAAGGCGAGGATACGCAACTGACCTTCAAATCGGCTGGCCTGTGGGACATGGAGCCTGCACCGGGGACCCGGGTCGTGTTCGATGTTCTTCGGAAGTGGACGACCTGGGTGGAGGATGGCACGTATTATGATCCGGTCACCAAGTCTGCACAGCCGCAGTACCGTGCTGTTTCACAGACAGAGGTCGTGATGGATGATGCTGAAGTGACGACGGATTCGGATGGTCTTGCAGACATTGACCTGACCAATCTTGGGCATGGAAGTTATACTGTCACTGCACAGTATTTTCCTGATGAAACGGCGGGTGTTTCACGGACGTTTTCGAACATTCTCTCCGTGTATGAAGCACCGGTGGAAGAGGGGTTGTTCCCTGGCTGGGACTATGCTACCCAGAAGTTCCAACTGTATACGGACAAGCAGTCCTATGATATCGGTGACGAGGCGGTGATCACGATCCAGACGACGTTGACGGGCAAGGGGCTGTACTGGGTATCGCGCGGCGATGTGTATGCGTGGAGAATTGCCGACTTTTCAACCGGCATGGTGACGGTCCGGGAGGAGATCACCGACCAGATGGACCCGTATGTGCAAATCTGCGCCGCCGGTATCGATAGTTACAGCTCATCCGCCAACTACAATGGCACGACGACCGACGAGTACCTATCAAACATTTTCAGATCCTCTTGTGTGCAGGTCCCCGTACAGGGAGGGGAGTCCCGGCTCGATGTGATGGTCACTGCTAATGCACAGGAATATGAACCGGGAGACGAGGTGACTGCGGATATTGTTGTCAAAGATGGCCAGGGTCGTGGGGTGCACGCCGAGGTTTCGGTCGATGTCGTCGATCGGGCACTGCTCGATATTGTCAGAGAAAACAATGAGCTGGACTCGGACATATACGATGCTTTTTATGCGAATGTCCGGCAGTACACGATTAATAAGACATCGCCGTTTGAATATTGGTATGCAGGATTCAGTGGGGGCGGAGCGGGGGGAGGTGGTGAGGGGCCGGTGCGGTCGAACTTCGCGGATGCGGCGTTCTGGGACGGACGGGTTATTACCGATAGCTCCGGACGGGCGCGGGTGACATTTGTCCTTCCGGATAATCTGACCACATGGACACTGCGGGCGACTGCGGTGACTGAGGATACGCTGGTCGGGCAGGGGAGCGCCGATATTGTCTCACGGAAAGATGTCAGGCTGTCTGCGCATATTCCCTCGTTTATCCGTTCGGGAGACGAGTGGGAGATGTCAGTTGAAGCATATAACTACTCCGGTTCACAGGTCACGGCACGCGTTTCTGTTTCATGCCCGACGTGTGTTGACACGAGCTTTTCGAGTGACGTCCGGTTGACCGCCGGAAGCCGGCAGGTGGTGACGTTTCCGGTTGTTGCACGGGAGGGGGCGGATAGCGTTTCTCTGACTGCTGAGCTTTCTGCCGGACAGATGACGTATGATGCGGTGTTGTGGAGGATTCCGGTCGTTTCGGCAGGGTTTGTACAGGACGATACCTATGCGGCATTGCTTTCCGAGGGAGATGAGACGGTGGATATTCCGGTTGTGATCCCGAGTGGTACCGACCTGTCGCGGGCAGATATGCATGTGACGGTTTCCCGAAGTTTTATCAACCAATGGGCGCTGATGCCGTTGGATCCTTCTGTTTCGTCGACGGTCGATCTTGCCGGTAGTATTCTGCACAACAGTGTTCTGCTCGAGCACTATGATGAAATTTCGCCTTTGGGCGAGCGGGGGCAGTTTGAACAAAAAATCACATCGGCACTCGATCTGCTGGGAGACAACCAGGACGCGGATGGAGGGTTCTCGTGGTTTGAATATGATGCGGTTAGTTACGAAGTAAGCGCATATGCGGCGTTAGCACTCGGTCGGGCGGCGGATGCGGGTATTCAGGTCGGGTCCGGTCTGACAACGAATATACAGACGTATCTATGGCAGGGACTAGCTTCGGAAAACGTCGGTATCGACGATAAGATACTTGGTGTCTATGCGCTGTCGGTCCTTGGCGATTCCACGGTCCTCCCGTATGCTCTCGCTTTGAAGGAGCAGAGTGGTGAATTTGCCGATTCTCCGGTCGATATCGCGCATTTGATGCTTGCGCTTCAGGAGCTGGGGTCGATGGGTGATGCCTCGATGCTGATCCCGCTTCTTGAATCGTCTGCCCGGCGGACACAGCGAACGGCGACATGGCAGGATCATGATACTGAGTTCAGGATTGTGCGGACGGTCGAATATACGACGGCGGTTGTGTACCGAGCACTTTCGGTGTACGGGCCGCGTGAGCTGACGGAGCTGGCGCGGACGTGGCTGGTCGAGAATCCGGTGGAAGCGTCAGGGGTATCGGTTGATGCGGTTGCGGTGTTTTGCGCACTGACGGAGGCAAGTCTTGACGGGCTTGCTGACCGCAAGGATTCCAATGACGTAACGGTCTTTGTGAACGGCAGGGAGGTACGATCATTCAAGGTGGAAGGAGGAAAAGGACAGGGCGGGACGGTCGACCTGCTGATCGATCCGGTCTACCTGACCGATGGAACCAACGTGGTCACCATTCAGCGGCATGGCGGTGGGTTGCTGTATGCGGTTGTGGATGTTCAGTATTACAGTGAAGAAAGCGAAGTGGATCCTGAGTTTAGTGTGTCGCGTGAGATACGCGAATTCGATACGGGTGCACCGGTGGTTTCAGTACAAAAAGGCGATGTCGTGACGGTACGGGTGACGGTCGTTCCCGATCGCGACGGCTACGATCTTGTGGTCAAAGATTTTGTTCCTTCGGGATTTGAGCCGGTACAGTACCAGCTGGGGTCGTACGACTACAACTTCTACCGGAAGTGGTGGCAGTGGGGACGGGACTGGTATGTGAACCGGTACGGCTCAATTGCACAGGACCACGTGAGCTTTGTCGAGTATTCGGTAGACGCTGGCAAACCATATGTCTTTGAATATCCGATGGTTGCGGCGTTTTCCGGGACGTTTTCTTCAGGCGGTACGGAGGCGTTTTTGGCCGGCTTTGGTGATATCGGTGGGCGGGTGCAGTCGGGTATTGTACGGGTGGTCGAGTAGGAGCTTGGTGGGTGAAATCGTTGCTGGTTCGGTATCGCTACAGCGATTCGTAGTATTTTTTCATGATCTGTGCGTCGTCCTCGAGGTTCGGGCTTTCGCACACCAGCCACCCGGTCACGTTGTTCTTTCTGAGCACCTGCAAAAGGTCCCGGTATTTGAGGTCGGCTTCTTTGAGTGTCAGGTGGTTACGTTCTCCTTTCGGGGTGTAGCGGATCCCCGAGAGGTGCATGTGCTGATGGGAAAGTGCCTCCGGGCCGAGTTTCTGTGATACGTGGTCGAGCGTTTCCGAGAACTCGGCGATTGAGTTGCAGGCGCCGTTTGAACGTGCGTGCAGATGGGCGAAATCGATGCATGCGGCAACTCTGAATGCACCGGTCTGTGCATTAATTTCGCGAGCCAAATCGAGAATTTCTTCAAGAGATCCCCATTGCGAGGGCTTGCCGGTCGTTTCGAGGGAAATAAGTGGCCAGTCGTCAGGGTTTTCTCCGAGTTCTTTCGTCAAGCGCCGGTTTTCAAGGATCTGTAGTAGTGCCGTGCGGATCATTTCCGTCGTCTCCTGTGCGGTCCGTCCCTGGTAGAAGCCGGCGTGGAATGTGACAGATGGCGCCCCCAGCCAGTGCGCGGCAAGCAGGGTCTGCTCCACGCGGTGCAGGCTTGCGTAGTACTTAGGTTTTTCTTTCGATGCGAGGTTGATGTAGTAGGGACCGTGGACGGTCAGCGTCACGCCGTTTTTTTGTGCACGTTCCCCTAACGATCGTGCGCTTTCTTCGGTGATATTGACTCCGTAGACGAACTCCACTTCCATGTGGTCAAGTGAAAGCTCTTTTAGACGGTAAATGGCCGATTCCCGCGGCTCGATCAGTTTTCCGGTTTCAGGGTCTTTGAGAACTTTAGTGGACAGGGGGATGCCGCCGGGCCCGAAGTGAAGTGTGCCGGGTGAACGGGGAGACTGTGGTGTGCGGTTGTTCATGTACTAGTATTGCCCGGTGAAGGCTAAGGCTAAGTGGAAGGGGGATGCTGAGGGTGAGGGTACGGGGAAGGAATTGGTTGACGCATTTTTCTTACCCGTGCTCCCACCCTGAGTCTTCGTCTTATTCTGGGGGTCAGGCGGCTTTCTCGAGAACCGGCTCCTTGGTCTGGTATCCCTCTGCCTGCAGTTTGAACGCGTGCGCATATTGGCCTTCGTTTCTGATCAGCTCTTCGTGGGTGCCGGATTCCGTTATGCGGCCGTGCTGGATGACATATATCTTGCTGGCATTTCGGACTGTCGAGAATCGGTGGGAAATGATGACGACGGTCTTGTTTTGAATGAAACGGTATATCCTTTTGAAGATCTTGTATTCGGCTTCGGCGTCGATCGACGCTGTTGGCTCATCAAGGATTAAAATTGGACTATCCCTGAAAAACATACGTGCGATTGAAAGTTTCTGCCACTGTCCGGTGGACAGACGGGTTCCGTTGGTAAATGATTTATTCAGGATCTGTTGGTATCCCTTCTCGAGCCGGGTTATGAATGAGTGTGCATCTGCCTGCCGTGCGGCGGAGGTGATTCTTTTTGCATGAGCCTGTTTCCTGCTATCACCCAGTGTGATATTTTGTTTCACGGTGAGCGATTCATATCGGTTATACTCCTGAAAGAGGGCACCGATTCGATCGTAGTACTCCTCTAACGAAAGTTTTGGTAATGGTATTCCGTCAATCAGGATCTGACCACTCGTCGGGTCATAGAATCTGAGTAGGAGTTTTATGAGTGTGGTCTTGCCCGCTCCGTTCTCTCCGACTAATGCTATCTCTTCGCCTGGCGTGATTGTGAGAGAAATGTCTTTGAGTGCGAACTTTTTGGTATTGGGGTACTTGAACGAGACGTTCTTCAGTTCGATATGGGGTGGATTGTTTCTAGAACTGATGAGATGCTGATTGCCGGATTTAATTACTGGAGCGAGTTCTTGGAGATCTTTGACATAGGTTACATACACTGCTGCATCCGTGACATCGATGACTTGACCAATGGTGTAGTCAAGGTCTCTCGAGAAATCAAGCATTTTGCTCTGGAAAAATGTGAACTGACCAACGGATATCTCTTCCGCAATCACCTTGCTGATGAGAAAAATTGGAGTGAGAAGGTAGGTAACAGAGTTCAAAAGAGTACCGGCAATTGTACCTCTGATCCGATCACGATGGATTGCTATCTCATTTCCTGCTTGTTTCATAAAAATAGACAAGGCTTTGGAACCGATCCACCGATCTGATCCGGATATTTTATGTTCGGGAATATGCGTTTCGTGTTCGAGGTCCCACAAGAGGTGCCAACCTTTTCGGTTTAGCTCGACTGTAGAATTGAAATGCTCCCAGATCTTTTTCACAAATCGTCCATATACAAGATTATTGGGAAGCGACAGAACGATAATGATGAGCGTGAGAACTGGTGATATACCGAAAGAGATAAGTCCAGCAATAATAGTTGAAATAAGACTTGCAAAGGTGCTTAGTTCACCGACCTTAAACCTACGGGGAGAGCGGAGCGAAACCCGTAGATGGAGGTATCCGAAGTCTTGCGGTGATATACTTGGTGAATGGAGACACGAACCCAAGCCCATGTATGTTACAGACTT
>JAQVGB010000058.1 GCA_028696915.1 Candidatus Dojkabacteria bacterium
CCAGACGGCGCTCTATGTCCGCCTCCGTCAGGTCGTCCTCGATTTCGTCCTTGCCTTTCATCCATCACTCTCATCCTCTGCTCTCCTTTGGGTAATAAATCATCTTACTTGCCCCCCTGTTACACAATAACGATATCCGTCTTAATCGTCTCTACAATCGTTTCTTTTAGACCCTCGAAAAATCCTTTTCTGTATACCCAATCTCTTTTCAACAATTCTTTACCTAAACACCTTCCATCATGAGCTGCCCTCTCACCATTCACACACAACATCGCTGGCACGCCTTGAACATCTTTACCATTATGAGATTCGAAGAAAACTGTGAATGCCTGCCTATCTCTGATAGTCATTTTATTTTCACACACAGAGCACAATCCAGTCACGCTTTCCTCCCGCGCAGCCTCACCAGTGGCTACATGACACTTGATGCATTTGCGGTTAACCATCGACTTATACCATACCTGAAAGAACCCATCCTGCTTGACCATCTCGGCATAAGCTAATACTTCCCATTTTTTATTTCCCATGTTGCCCCCTTTTTAATATTCATCCGGAAACAGCGCCGTCGTGGCCGACCTATCGGCCTCGGTAATGATCCAGATTTTTGGTTTTCCCGCCGTTTGATACACCGATAACAATCGCGTGCCGTCGACCAGAGCCTGTTGATTTTCAGCGCGGTCTTCCCTGCACATCTCTCCCCAATCGCCGTTCGCGTGCCGTCGCAAGGAATCGTTGACGAACTTTGCGAATTCCAGATTCTCCGCGACCAAGTCATTGACGCCCCGCGTCAGGTACAAACGCCCAAGATTGAACTTTATTCCCGCCTGTAACATCCTCTCACCCCCTTTCCTTTTTGCTTTATTGTCTACACTGTTTTTAACGGTTTCAGCGGCACTTTAGGCCTATATACATCCGGGTGCTTCTGGACCGGCAAAGCACCGCCGTCCTCAGGCCGTCGCTCTAACTGCCGTTAAAACAGCTAAAAACGCGTCTATCTCTCCAACAATCCTTCATTAAGCATCCGTTTGAGTGCCTTCTTAAACTTGGCGGTGATCTTGTACCCACGCTTGCCCGACTTACTCCTGATTAAATGGAGCTCCTTGAACGGCTTTAATTTATTCGTCACATTATCAGGAGTCAGATCCAGTATGTCCGCCAAATGCCCCCGCTCGATGACATCGTTGCTGGCAAATTCAAGACAAATGGTTTTTGCGTCTTCCGGCAGCGGACACCCGTGCGGACGAAGTTCGGCCAAAATCTGGTTGTATTCCTGCTCGGTCAACGACGAGACATCCTTGCGAAGCGAAGCGTAGATATTAAGCGCACAGTTGTCGTGATCGTAGAGATAAAACATGTACTGCTTGATATATTCGACATGATCAGCGGTCACGATGACCTTTTGGTGAGCTTCATCGGTCGAATGCAGAAGAGACGCCAATGCGACCGATAATCGGGCGACTTTGTGCCGAGCATCGGAAGTGATAAGTGGAATGTCGATCGCCTTCTCATATTTTGCCTTACGCTCCTTAGCCACCGTGTACACGTGCGTCACAGCCTCTGCCGTAAACTCAATATCCTTCGGCGCTCTTGTCCATGCCTTACAAACGTTCAAGTAGAGCCTTTTTGAGGTGATTTGATGGGGCGTTTTGGATCTTTGCTCTAAAGGAATATCGATCACATCCGAGGGCGTATCACTGCAGCTTAGAAATACGGCTAAATCAAAACGCCTCGTATCCGCTGACCGAAATATCCCCTTGAGGGTCGCCACACCGCACATACTTTCATCGATCGGGGCATTGTCCTTGGGATTACAGGAAACGATAAACCGCGTTCTTGTATAATGTTCCCCAGCCTTAATGCCGCTGGCGACAATTTTCCCATCGCTCCTGCCCGATGACAGCTTATTCCATTCCTCCTCTTTAATACATTGGCCTTCATCAATAAATAGTAGCTTGCCGTCACATAGGACATAAATCCCCCACTTGAGGTACCACGTGCTTCCTACTTGCTGATAGGCGTAGGCAATCCCTGTCCGTGTAGCTGAGGTGCCGCTGATGAATGCCCCGAGCCCAATATGACGAAGCATGCGATCGAACATCTGAGTTTTTCCCTGCCCCGTGTCCCCGACCATCACAACCTCAACCCAGCCTCGTTTAAGCATCTCCTTATCGAATTTGAAGCCAATAACGGAGTGGTAGGCCAAAAGAATGGACAAGAGGACTTTTTTACGTGGCTCACCGTAAATCTGGGTTACATTATTTGTTAAATCTGACAATATTTCATCGAGCTTGGCTTCAATTGTCTGCCCCTCCGGCACTTGGAAATTCTTCAGCTCGTCATGGATGGCATCCGTCATGACAAACCCTTGGAAGTCGTCGTTGAGAGGGATGAGGTCGGCAACAAGCAGTGTTGCTATCTGATTTTTTGGATTAGCCTTCACCCAGCCGGTCAATTTGAAATATTCGTTCGTCTTAGGAAGTGGCTTTAGAGAAAATACCTGTTTGTCTTTATACTCTCTTCCTAGTTCGTCAACGACAAATTCCTTGTCGTTTTCTTTTGCCACCGTCAGCGTAGTCACTTTTGGTGCCACCAGCAAATCCTGAACGGTAATTTTCTGTACCACTCTAGTTTGAATATACTTTCTATCGCCGGATTCGCATGGAACAATTCCGCGCAGCACAGTCCCAATTTTGGAATTGGGCAACCTTGTAAAATCAATCAATTCCACGCTGTTATAAGGTATATGCACCCTCCGTTTTTGAAAATAGAACGGGCACTGATTTTTGACATCACACTTTACGTTATGGCATTCAGCGGTAAAAACTTTGGGTACATGGTAGACTTCATCTTTGGCGCACACCATAACATCTGTCTCAATCTTTCTGTCCGCATATTCGATCTTGTCGATATCCATCAAGTACACTGGCTCAGCTTTGACATCGTCCAGCAGATGCTCGACCAAAATCTTCGCTTTTTGTTTTCGTTTCTCGAATTCCTGTTTTTTCTTATGAGTTGAAGTAGTCATTTAAGTCCATCCCCTCCGGTAGTTTGATCACTTTGATATCGCCAAAAAACATGTCGTTCAATTTTTTCGTCCCCTCCGTACCCGCCGCATCCGCGTCAAGACACGAATACACTTCTGATACGTTTCGGAATTTCGCCAAATAACTCTCCTTGAAAGCTTGTGAGCCCAAAATTCCTACTGCCGTGAAACCATACTGTTCGGCAGTAATCGTATCCACTGGGCCTTCGCAAAGCATGACTTCATCTGCATCGCGCAGGACATCCTCGTTATACAAGTAGGAAATCTCGCCTTTGAGATGTTTAAACTTGCTCACGGCATCGTCAGCCAGCATCCGTCCCGTAAAGGAGACGACTTCTCCGCGAACCATGATTGGAAAAACTATCGCAACCTCATAAAATTCTCTCACCTTGCCTTGGTATGCCGATAAGACTCCGGATTCTATTCCATCCGTTTCCGAAAACCCCTCTTTTATAAGGTAATCGCACAGCCCTTCGCGGCGCGCCATTCCCAGTTTAAATTTCAATATCACCTCCTTGTCGAATCCCTTCTTCTGTATATATTCAATTGCTTTCGCCGAATCATCATCTGCTGCATGCGAATCAAGCACTTCTAAAAGTTGCTTATGGTAGAATCCCGCGGTAGCGCGCAGAATCTCTCGTTGACGTTTCTGCTTTTCAAGAGCTTTTTTCTGTTCTTCCGTAAGTTCCTGCAGCTTAATGGCTTTCTTGTCAGCAAGAATCCTGACAGCTTCAGGAAACGTTACTTTTTCCATCATCATGATGAACCCAAACACATCGACAGCCCTATCCATACAGACAAAACATTTTCCGATTTGCTTCCTTACACTTACACTGAAGCTTGGATCATGGTCATCATGAAATGGGCACACTCCTTTCCCATTCTTTAAAGGAGTATACTGACTCACCACCTCCTCAATTGGATTTGCTGCTCTCACCCTCTCAATCACATCTTGGTCATACATCATCTTATTTACCCTCCTTCTCTTGAAACTCCGTAACAACTTTAGCCAAAAAATATATCACTTCTCGCCTGTAATACCTAAAAACTCGTCCTTTGCCGTTTTTAACTCAGAAATTTGAGAGTCGGCGCGCTTTGACACAATTTTCATCGTGTTCGCGTATATTTCATACATTTTGACAAGTTCCCCATCCAATTTTTTGCTCGCTTCCCGCTTGTCCGCATCATACTCTATTCCCATCGAACCACCTTCAACGCTCTGAATCAGATATACATTTGCATAGCGCTCCTTTCGAGTTTTATCATCAACAGGAAAATGTTTACGCAAAAATCGCGCAATTTCCTTTTCAATATCATACAAGTCTTTGATCATGTCGAACTCAATATCTAATCTACGCAGCAGGGCAATTTTCCTGAACAACTCTTGCTGTTCGAAAGTATAATAACTCTTCTTCCCTCGAATACCGCTCCCCCACAGTGGCAGCTTGATACGCTTTTCGATCTTTTTGATCCACGTATGCGACAAGCCGACATTTGCGGCCAACTGCGATAAAGTTATTTCACTTAATGAGTCTGCTCTCATTTGTTACTGAGTTTACCCGATGTTTCAAGTATTGTCAAGAACTATTTTAAAATTCTTTTGAGTCGTCAAAATTCCCGATTTCAAACTCGTATTCCGGCATCTTATCGCGGTCGCCGCCAATAAACTCCACCCAGTCATTCGCTTTCGCCAACAACGTTCTTGCCTTAGTAAAATCCGGATCAAACTCCAGCGCCTTCATTGCATAGTATCTCACTGCTCGTTTATATAGGTAAGCCGGCGACTGATTCAGATCGGCTCTATCATAGAGCTCAGCGATCACCCAGTATAAAAAAGAATCCTGGTGATTCCTGAGTATCATTTTGCATTGCCTGATCCGATTCTCAACCAGTGAAAAATATTTTTTCTGCACGTAATCGAATCCTTCTTTTGATGAGAATTTATTCAGCGCCCCCGCTCGATCTAGACACTCATCCCACGTTTCCATTTCAGCCCAGCTTTTCAGCAGCGCTCTGTCATAACTCATACCTACTCCCCTCTCAGAGACTTTTCGACGATTGAATCATAGTCCGTATTCCCCGCCTTCATCTCTCTGATAAAATGTTTCGCCGTTTTTCTTCGGCTGATCTCTTGAGGATAATCTTCAAGGACAGTCTGCAGATATTTTTCAAAGTATTCTATCGATTCTTTCGTCCGCTTGACCCTGCAATAGTAATAAGCGAGCCAATAATAGCTCGGGGGAAACGTCCAATCTGCCTTGATCGCATTTTTAAACTCATCCTCGGGGTTAGCCATATTCTCCAGCCCGCGGTTATACCATTCCAAGCATTTGACATTACCAACCGTCTCCTGTTTGTCTCTACCGCATCCGGAGAGAAAGAGAATAAACGCTATCAGAAATAAATACTTCTTCATGTCATTCCTTTATTATGCACCTGCATAACTTGGATCTCCGGCATGTACCGCTTGAAGAGATCAATGACTATCTGCTCATTGTCGATGTATAGGTCAATTTTGTTCGCCCGACAGTAGATCAGTTTCTGAAAAACGAATCGTTGGTACCAATCGAGCCCGCCAACCGGACAGATCCTATCGGCTTCGCTCCTGTCGTGGATGATGAATAGATGGTCATACACGATCCCCAGCTCTTTGAGTTCTTGGCGTGTCGCCTTCAGCGTCTCAATCGTTCGCGTTCGGGATGTAACGATATACACTCCGCCGCCAGATTTCTTGATTGCATGTGACAGCAGTCTGAAAAATTCTGGCTGC
>JAQVGB010000005.1 GCA_028696915.1 Candidatus Dojkabacteria bacterium
CATAGAACGGAGACTACCCGATTATACTATGTGTCACTTTTTGTCGCAAGAAAGCGATATTTTGAGGCAAGGACACGCAGAAGCTTGTCGGTAAGCTCTTGCTGGCGGTCCGGATGTGCGTAATACGCGGAAAGTTCTGTTGTGATGTGCAGAAGGGTTCGCTCGTCGACAACCGCGATAACCATGTCGTTTCCGGCCTGGAGTGCATGGAGGGCTGATTGGGCGGGAGTTGTACCGAGTGCGCCCATCTTGATGTCATCGGTGACAATAATACCGTCGTAGCCGATCTCACGGCGGAGGATGGATTGGATCCACGTCGGGGAAAGGCTTGCGGGACGGGAGTCAACGTGTGGGAACAAAATGTGTCCGGTCATAATAAACGGAATATCGTGGTCGATAAGGGCTTGAAACGGAACTGCATCGGATTCGTACCACTGCTCTTTGGTAATACCGACGGTGGGCAGTGCGGTGTGGCTGTCGGTCGTGGTACGGCCGTGCCCCGGAAAATGCTTTGCGGTCGCAAGAATGCCATGTTTTGAGAATTCGTCCGTCATCCAGACCGCGTGGTTGGCTACGAGCTGGGGTGTCGAGCCGAACGAGCGTGTTGCCATGATCGAATCGGGCGAGAACGCGATGTCGGCAACCGGCGCAAAATTGACTGAAATTCCGAGTTGGGAGAGGGTTTGGGCGGTGGATTGGGCGGTCTGCCGGGTAGTCTCTTCGCTATTTACTGACCCAAGCTGGGGCTGGGTGTAGTCGACCGGATCAAAGCTTATGCGCTCCACCACTCCACCCTCCTCGTCAACGGCGATGAAGACGGGAGGGAGGTTATGGTCAGTTGCGTAGGTTTGCAGTGCTGATGTGAGGGCTGTTGTCTGCTCAGATGTTTGGATGTTTGAAGAAAAAAGGATAATGCCGCCGGGCGTGATTGTGTCCATGAGTGCTGATGTGGTGTCGGTCAGGGTGGTCCCGCTGATACCTGTCCCGCTGATACCGATGAAGAGCAGTTGCCCGATTTGCTGAGCGGGGGGGAGGGTTTCGAGGGTGGTATGTGCGTAGACATGGTCGGCGCGGACGATGGTTGGGGGGTGGGCGGAGAGGGAGATGTTAGTCGGGCGCGGTTTGGGTAGAAAAATGGTTATGATGGTGAGGATGGCGATGAGAATGAGGATGGTGCGTGAGCGTGTGGTGTGTGAGACGTATGGGTGTGCGGCGGCGGGGCGCGGATGGACTGACTTTGGGTGTGTGCTGTGCCTGCGTGCCGTACGCTTCATGTTTCCAGTGTAGCACTGGAGGGAGGGGATTGCATTGGGGGATGGCTGGTACACCACCCCACTATAAGTTCGCGCCCCTAGACATCCAACGTCGCATCAAGCGCATTTGTCTGGATAAAACGCCGGCGCGGCGGCACTTCGTTGCCCATCAGCATATCGAATACCCGGTCCGCTTCCTCGGCGTCTTCGATCGTGATTTTTTTCAATATCCGGTTATCGGGATTCATGGTCGTTTCCCACAGCTCGTCGGGCATCATTTCACCAAGGCCTTTAAAACGGGAAATTTCGGGGATTGATTTTCCATCTTTAAGCCGCTTTGCCACAAACTCGTCCCGAGCCTCATCATCGAGCAAATAGACCTTCTCTTTGCCCATTGTCGCCCGGTACAGCGGCGGTTGTGCGACATACACGTATCCGCCCTCGATCAGCTCGGGCAAATGCCGGAACAGAAACGTCAGCACAAGGGTTGTGATGTGGTAGCCGTCGACATCAGCATCATTCATGAGAATAATCTTGTGGTAGCGAAGTTTTGAAAGGTCAAGCGATTCATCGATCCCCGACCCCAGCGCGGTCACCAGTTCTGCCAGTTTTTCATTTTTCAACACGCGGTCAATGCGGTACTTTTCGCTGTTCATCGGCTTTCCGGAGAGCGGGAGGACTGCCTGGGTGTGCCGGTCCCTACCCTGCTTCGCCGAACCGCCTGCGCTGTCGCCCTCCACGAGGTAGATCTCGCTTTTTGCCGGGTCGCGCGTAGAGCAGTCCGCAAGTTTTCCTGGAAGCGCGGCACTTTCGAGGGCTCCTTTTCGGATAACTGCCTCCCGTGCCGCTTTTGCGGCGTTACGTGCTTTCGATGCAAGCACGGTTTTTTCGATAATGCTTTTCGCGTCGTTTGGATGCTCCGCGAGGTACTGTTCAAGCCCTTCGCGCACGGCCCTCATAACTGCCCCCTGGACTTCGGGGTTGTTGAGCTTCATCTTTGTCTGGCCTTCGAACTGCGGGTCGGACACTTTGACTGAGATGACCGCAGTCAGTCCCTCGCGCACGTCGTCGCCGGTCAGCGTGAGATCTTTGCTTTTCCCATTTTTACCGTTTTTTTTGCCGTTACTGCCATTTGACTGCGCAAGCAGGTAGTTGTTCAAGGCTTTGGTGATCGCCATTTTGAACCCGGTCACGTGTGTTCCGCCCTCGGTGTTGAGAATGTTGTTGGTGAATGCCAATACTTTGTCTTTGATCGTGTCCGTATACTGGAGGGCGGTCTCGACGACGATATCGTCGATTGTTTTGTTCACGTAGAACACTTCGTTGATCGCTTTGTGGTCGAAATTCAATGCTTTGACGTAGGACTTGATTCCTCCTTCGTAGTACATGTTCTCGACGACCGGCTTTTCCGGACGGTCATCCGACACGCGGATATAGACGCCCGCTGTTAAAAATGCGTATTGACGGCATTTTCTTACGATAACATCGAGATCGAAATCAGTTTCGCTGAAGATTTCCGGATCGGGCAGGAATGTATGACGGGTTCCGCTTTTCTTGTCGGTTTTACCGACGACTTCGACTTCGGTGACCGGTTCACCCCGTTCATATCGTTGTTTGTATACTTTGCCGCCTTTGAACACTTCGGTTTCCATCCAGGTCGAGAGCGCATTTGTCGTTTTCACACCGACACCATGCAGACCTCCGGAGACTTTATACACGCCTTTTTCGAACTTACCTCCCGCATGGAGGTTGGTCATCGCCGTTTCAAGTGCCGACTTCTTGGTGACCGGATGAATGTCCACGGGAATGCCGCGACCGTTGTCCTCGATCGAGATGGAGCCGTTTTTGTGAATATCGACGTGAATCTCATCACAGAAACCTCCGATTGCCTCGTCGATCGAGTTATCGATTGCTTCATACACGATGTGGTGAAGACCGTTCTTGTCGGTTGAGCCGATGTACATTGCCGGCCGTTTACGGACGGCTTCCAGGCCTTTGAGAACTTGAATTTTTGATGCATCGTATGTCTGTGCGCTGGTCATGGTAGGTAGAAAAAATCCTTTTACAGTAAACTAAATGATACTAGTCACGGAGAGTGATTATACTTTCTTCAAGCTGTAAGATCAAATTTTCCAGTGTTAACCGCTTGTTCGCATTATATTTTAGAAAATGCAGCGCTTTGTGAATTTTCTTGATGATCTGTGCGTACATGCGGCTTTCTGCAGTCTTGCCCCGCATGATCCGGGTGAGCAGTTCACCGCGGAAATGTTTGAGAAGATGGGTGAGAAACGAGGTGATCGTACCAGCCGTTTGGGTATCGGCTTCGATGAGCGTCTCGGTGTACAGCAGGCGGTTTGCGAGATCACGCTCGAGGAATTCTTTGGCAGGAACGTGGTTGAGGGGCTTCTCCTGCGTGTGTATGACAATACGTTCCTTAATAAACCGGACGTTCGACCGCGAAATAATTGTTGGCAGAAGAAACCGCTCGTGCGGAGTGGTCAGGATGAATCGTGTGAGCGGCCCCGGCTCCTCGAGGCTTTTAAGAAGGGAATTTTGCGCTTCCTCTGTTAATGTGTTTGCCATGAGGATAAGGCCGACTTGGGCTGGCGATTGGTAGGGTTGGTACTGAAGCCTTCTGAGGAGGTCGCGAACCTCTTGGATACCGATGCTTGACGAGACGGTCCCGTCGAGCAGGTGCAGGTCCGGCGGGGATTTTGTGAGAAGGGTTTCAGGATCATGTTCGAGATACTCACCCGTGAGCTTCAGTGCATGGTACTTTTGGACCTCGAACTCCGGATGGATGATCAATGTCGTCATAGCCGTTCTATTGTAGCGTGGATGGGGTTGGGATGCCAGATCGGATCTGCGTTTGGCAGGCTGCGTTGACTTCATATAGTGCCTATACTAATATGCTAGTGTCGGTTTAGAACCGTCCAGATGTATGTTACCTGACTGCCCATGGGTGTTCGTCTTCTTGAAATTCTCGTCGAGAAAGGAAAGCTTCACGCTCAGAAAGCGGAAGAGATCCGTCTTGCCGTTTCGAAAACCGGCAAATCGGAAGAACAGCTCCTGCTGGATAGCGGTTTACTGAGCGATCTTGATGTTTCGCAGGCGAAGTCTGAGGAGTTCAACATTCCTTTTGTCAATCTGGCGGAAGTTAAGATACCAAATGATCTTTTGTCGAGGATCGATTCCGCGTTAATGCGGACGTACCGCGCGGTGCCATTTGAGGAGACACCCGATGTATTGAAGGTTGCCATGCGTGATCCGTTCGATATTCCGGCAATTCAGGCCCTTCAACATGCAATTGCCAATGGCAAAAAAATGGAGGTGTATATCGCGGCCGAGTCGCAGATTGGCGTGATCATTGAAAAGAGGCTCCAGGAGGGGATCTCGACCGAAGTGCACGCGGCGCTGGAGGATGTTGAACAGCCGGTGACTGAGATTAACGATGTAACGGAGGATATCTCGAAGGCTGAGGGGTCGCTGATTAACGCGCCTGTTGCGAGGATTGTCAACTCTCTTCTGACCTATGGGGTGCGGGTTAATGCGTCCGATATCCATGTTGAGCCGCAGGAAAAGGAAGTGCGTGTTCGCTATCGTGTTCATGGGGTCATGTTGGAGAAGCTAAGGCTCCCGAAGTCGGTGCATCAGTCGGTTATCGCTCGGGTAAAGATTCTTGCGAGCCTGAAAATTGACGAGAAGCGCATTCCGCAGGATGGACGGTTCCAGATTCAGGTGCAGGAGCGCAGGATCGATCTTCGTGTGTCAACGCTTCCGACCGTGCATGGTGAAAAGGTTGTGATGCGTCTGCTGGAACGTACGGGCGGGGTGCCGGCACTTGAGACGACGGGGCTTCGTGGCTCTGCATACAAGTCGTATTTGGAAGCGACGAAATCGACGTCAGGTATTGTTCTGATCAGTGGTCCGACGGGAAGTGGTAAAACGCGCACGCTCGCGGGCACGATGGCGAAACTCAACACCATGGAGGTGAATATCATTTCTCTTGAAGACCCGGTCGAGATCCGTATCCCAGGGGTTAATCAGGTCCAGATCAATCCGGATGCGGGATTGACGTTTGCGTTTGGTTTGCGTTCGATCCTACGTCAGGACCCGAACATTATTATGGTTGGTGAGATCCGTGATGCAGAAACGGCAGGTCTTGCAGTGCAGGCCGCGCTGACCGGTCATTTGGTGCTTTCCACTATTCACACAAACAGTGCGTCGGCGGCGCTTCCCCGTCTTATCGATATGAATATCGAGCCGTACTTGCTTGCGTCTGTGCTCCAGCTTGTTGTTGCACAGCGGCTTCCGCGAAGGATTTGTCCGCACTGCAAGCAGGTGTATGTCGCTCCAAAAGAGGTACTTGAGGTGATTGCCGAAGTTATGAGTACCGTTGAGAAGTTTGATGTTGTCCAATATTTATTAGCAAAGTGTAAATCGCAGGATGCTCCCGGTGTTGAGACGACGAATGTGCAGTGTCCGGTCGACCGTGGGGACGGTACGCACGATGTGTACCTCTACAAAGGAGCGGGATGTGATGAATGCGGACAGACGGGATACCTTGGACGTATCGGTATTTTTGAAGTGCTGAAAGTTTCCGAAAAAATTGGCAAAATGATACTCGAAAACCGCTCCTCGATGGACATTCAAAAAGAAGCGCTGGCTTCAGGCATGATTTCCATGCAACAGGACGGGTATTTGAAAGCGCTCGAAGGAATCACTACTATAGAAGAGGTACTTCGTGTCTGTAGAGATTAGTTTAAACGGTACTGCAATGTCCGACCAACAAACTGCCCAACAGCCGTCTCCTACGGGACAGGCCGCTACACTTCCCGGAGTCCCACTGACGTCTCCTTCAGATCCCGTTACCAATGTGACGGGTGCCTCTTCTGATATTGCCGCCGCGGCTACCAGAATCGAGCAGACGAACCCGGCCTCCTCGAAAGGCGACAACAAAAAAGATTCAATTCAGGCTGTTCCTGACAACGGTGGTTCCCTTGCAGACCTTGCCAAGAAACTTTCGTCCTGGAAGGACGGACTGCTCGGGGATCCGGTGAAGTCGGCTGGTGGACAACTGGATGACGGGGCAAATGAAGCTGGGGTCACGGCTTCCGGCCAATCAGAGAATGGCCCAACGGCAACCAAAGACAACAATACCGGTTCGGCCACGAATTCAACCGCTCCGGTCTCTACGGTGCCAACGGTGTTGGATACGTCATTTCCCACTCCGCCCGTGTCACCGGGTGTGCCCAGTTTTCCCGTCGCAGTGGCTGTTTCCGGGGGGGCGGCTTCTGAGTCTGTTTCTCAAAAGCAACCGGTAGGACCAGTATCAGTGTCAGACGCTAAGCCTGTCGAAAAGACTTCTGAAAAAACGGTGTCCGCCCCAGGCGCAACCTCCTTTGAAAAATCGCCGTCGGTTCCTGCATCGTCCGATCAAACACTCATGACCTCTCCCGGCGATGTGAACCCGAAGGCGAATGAACCGACATTCGGTGCGTTCAAGGCGCCGCTTCAACAAAAAAAAGATGCGTCACTTCCTCCGTCGGTGAAACGATCCGGGGGGTATCCGCACACCATTGAGGAGTTGATGGAGCTTGTTGTGGACAAGTCGGCGTCTGACTTGCACGTTGGGGTTGGGTATCCGGCAATGGTGCGATTGGATGGGGCGCTCTCGCCGGTCGGACAAGATATCATCGGAGAGGAAGATATTGCTGATCTGGTACTCCCGGTCCTTCCCGAAAATAAGCGTGAACTGCTTGAGGTCAACCGGGAGGTGGACCTCGCCTATTCGTTTAAACAAGACGCACGGTTTCGTATCAATGCGTTCTATACCAAGGGAAGCATCGCAGGAGCGTTCCGTCTGATCCCGAACCGCATTCGTACGATCGAAGAGCTAAAACTTCCCGGAGTGTACCATCAGCTGACGAAACTGCCGCAGGGGTTGGTGTTGGTGACCGGCCCGACCGGTCATGGAAAGAGCACGACACTGGCGGCGATGCTCCAGGAGGTCAATGAAACCTATCCCAAGCACATTATCACGATTGAAGACCCGATCGAGTACGTCTATCCGAAGGCACGCGCACTGGTTAACCAGCGGGAGATGCACGAGGATACGCACTCGTGGGAAATTGCGCTGAGAAGCGCGATGCGCGAGGACCCGGACGTTATTCTCGTGGGTGAGATGCGCGATTTCGAGACTATTGCGGCGGCAATCACCCTTGCTGAAACCGGTCATCTTGTGTTTGCGACACTGCACACGAACAGTTCCTCGCAGACACTCGATCGTATCATCGATGTCTTCCCCGAACATCAGCAGGCGCAGGTCCGAACACAAGTGTCGAATGTTCTCGAGGCGATCATTTCCCAGAGGCTTGTTCCGATAAGTACTGGTGGTCGAAGAGCTGTTTCCGAGGTACTTCTTGCGACCGGAGCGGTGAGGAACCTTATCCGTGAAGGTAAGTCGCACCAGATAGACAATGTTATCAGAACGAGCCTTGATATCGGCATGAAGACACTTGAGCATTCGCTGGTCGATCTTGTCAGGGAGGGTGCGATCACCGTGGATGAAGCGGAGAGCATCGCACTGCATCCGGAAGAAGTGATCCGGTTGATGCGCGGCTGATCTTGCCATAAACAATAGCGTCCGGATGCAAAACCGGCGGTCAAGATAATTTAACAGATAACCAGATGAGAATTTTTGAATATTCCGCCCGCAACGCGGAGGGTGCCGTGGAGCGGGGAGAAATGGAGGCAAAAAACCGAACACGGGTTGTCGAGTCGCTCCAGAACAAAGGCCTTATCGTGGTCAAGGTCGAGGAAAAAGTTGCCTTTATGAACGCCTTGAACGAGATCAATATCGGCGGTGTTCCCATGGACGACAAAGTTGTGTTCATGCGCCAGCTTGCAACTATGATGTCGTCGGGTCTTCCTCTGACTCAGTCACTTGAAATTCTTGCCGCCCAGGCGACCAATCCTCTGTTTCGTCGGGTCCTCAAAGATGTTCTGACCGATGTCGAAGGTGGGTCTGGACTTGCCAAGGCGTTTGGCAAACAGCCCGGGGTTTTTGACGATGTCGTACTGAATTTGATCAAAGCGGGAGAAGACAGTGGTAAACTGGAAGAGGTCTTTTTGCGCCTTGCGGAGGAACTCGAGAAACAGCGGAACTTCGATGCGAAGGTCAAATCGGCGATGATCTATCCGATTATTATCATGGTTACAATCGTAGCTGTGGTAGCGCTGGTGATGGTTTTCATGATCCCGGCGATCAAAGACATTTTCACGGAATTCCAGAGCGACATTCCGATGGTGACCAAAATACTTATCATGATCAGCGATTTCACCCGCAACTTCTGGTGGATCGTACTGATTATCCTCGGCTCGCTTGCCGGCGGGTTCAAATACTATATCGATACCCCGACGGGGAGGCGTGTTTTCGATAATTTCAAGTTGACGGTCCCGATCTTCGGGAAACTGTTCACGAAGATTGAGCTGGCGAAGATGACACAGACGCTGTTTCTGTTGTTAAGCAGTGGTCTGCCAATCCTCGAGTCATTGGATCTTGTATCAGACTCGCTCAGTAATGTGTGGTTTAAAGAGGCGGTTGCACATGCATCGCAGGAGGTCGAGAAAGGAAGCTCGCTTGCCCTTCCGCTTTCTCGGGAGGAAAAAATTCCGCTTCTGGTCAGTCAGATGATCGGTGTCGGTGAGGAATCCGGGCGTCTTGATGAAGTTATGAAGAAAATGGCCGAGTACTACACCAATGAGGTCGATATTATGACGAATAATCTTGCGACGATGATCGAACCGATTATGCTTATCATTATGGGTATTGTCGTGGCGTTTATTGCGGTGGCCGTCTATATGCCGCTGTTCTCTCTTGCTGAGATTGTGGGGTGACGAGCGGGAGCATCTTGCACTCGAACAGCGGGGTGTGCTAGATTGAAATACGTGAAAAAAGTAATCGTTTCATTAAGTTAATTTATATTTCATTTATGATGAAGAAATCATCATCCTCTCGTGGGTTCACCCTCGTCGAGCTTCTGGTCGTCATGGCGATCATGGCGGTTTTGATCGGGATCTCCGTTGCTGGGTTGGGATATGCGATGCGCCGCTCCCGTAACATTTCCCGACAGTCTGCCATGGCAAACCTTGACAGAGCGCTAGAAGCGTATTATTCGGATAATCAGAATTATCCGCTCGAGACCGAGGCAGGAACGCTTACCGATCTAATTGACGGTGAGGATTGGTTATTTCCATATCTGGAGGGGAGCTGGGAAGCACCGGGCAACACGCAGGTTTTCTATCACTCCGAACAGAGCGGATCGAATGCAAGCGGATATGTCGTGTGCGTTAGTCAGGAGGAGAGTGGTGGTGACATTAGTTACGTATGCTCCGGCCCATCAATAGGACAAGATGGGTTTCCGAAAAACCGTCAGATTGAAGTAAGCGCTTCTGGCTGTGAAAATTGCTGTGGTATATGTCAGACATATGATAACGAGGATGATGCGTTCGACGACGGTTGTGTCGGTTGTATCGCCGCTCCAGAAGAATAAGTGGTGATGTTATGGTACGTAGAACTCAAAAGGGGTGAAGCTCGTCTTCACCCCTTTTTTCTTTGGGATTAAGATCTTTCATATTAAGCTCCGACGGTGGATTTATTTGTCATGCCGTATGACTGTTAGGTATTGTTGCCGTCCCCTACTTCTTGGTACAGTGATCCTATGACTGAAATCGCACTACTGAACGTGTTTGTGTTTTTTGTGGGAGCGGCCGCTGCAAGTTTCCTCAACGTCCTTGTCGGTGGCACAGGCTCCATACGCCAAAACCTCAAACGGAAACGCTCCCGCTGTGACTCGTGCAAGATGGACCTTCGGTGGTGGGAGCTTGTGCCGGTTGTCAGTTGGGTGGTGCTTCGCGGGCGGTGCAGTCGGTGTTCCTCCGTCATTCCCGTTTTCCACCCGCTGAGTGAAATCCTCTTGGGAATCGCCTTTGTGCTTGGATATGTTTCTGCTTCTTCCACTGCTGTCGCCCTAGGCTACGTCGGACTTATCATGGTCCTCTACTTTTTTTCTGTCTATGACCTCTTTCATGGCATTGTTCCGCGAAAACTGCTGTTTCCGCTGATTGCGGGCGCTTTTCTGGGTCGGATTGTTCTTGCGATCGCGCACGCGGAGTGGCAGATGCTCGTAACGGGGCTCATCGGTGCGCTGAGCGGCTATGCGTTCTTTGTCATTCTGAACTTTCTTTCCAGGAAAGGGGTACTTCCCCGCGAGAAGAAAAGCGGTGAGAGCTTCGGCTGGGGGGATGCGAATTTTGCGCTTTTGATCGGACTTGTTCTCGGATGGCCGCTGAGCTTTATCGCGCTGTGGATAGCCGTTGCTTTGGGTGGGCTTGTAGGTATTGTGATTCTTTTGGTGGTGCGGCAGAGAGGGGCGACAATGCCCTTCATTCCGTTTTTGTCTGTGGGGACGCTGGTTGCATTGGTCTGGGGCTATGCTATTATGGATTGGATGAGGTTGTACTTAAGCTATTAGATCGAGGAACATTCATGTCTGCCCCTTCCTCGAGCAAAATATCCATCTCCTATGCTTTTCCGGTATCTACCCGGGCGTTCACGCTCGTGGAAGTATTGGTTGTTATGATCGTTATTTCTGCTCTTGCCGCGATTGCGTGGTCAGGATTTCTGGGAATGCGGAGGGCGATGATCCTTCACCAGACCGCTGAGACATTTCGGTCCGACGTGCTCTACGCACAGCGTGCGGCTATGCTTCTCAACCGTGTGAAGGGAGAGAACTGGATCTACGGGACAGGGTTGGACCTCGGACAGATGACGATGGCTTCGGTGGGGAGTGTTCCTGAGTACACGGTGTTCAAATGGTGTGCAGACTCAGTGAGCTACAGCGATTATCCGTCTGAGATGACCGTGCTTTCTTCGAGTATGAACGAATCGTGCAACAGCCACGGTCGTGCCCCGTTCGATGGCAAGGATTCTGTTCCTTTGCAGGGCGGCGTAATGAGCGTTTGTCTTACTACATCGGCCGGTACCAGTAGTCCGGTGCGGTATGTTGTTTTTGAATCGGTGACCGGTATTGTGCATTTCTATAATGGAAGCCGAGAGGAAATTCCGTCTGCCGGATCGGTTGACGTCGCGTTCTGTCATGGTTCACGATTCGATATTGTTCGGATAAACAGCAGTGGGCAGGCGGCACTTATCGGATATGATTCGTCACTTCCAAATCCATGCCAATGCACAGCTGAACAGGAAGCGGAAGGTGGTCAGCAACCGCCTGATGCAGATCCTAGCCCAGATGATCCACCGGTGAAGGATCTTACTCCCGTTGATCCGCCCGAATGGCCGAATGAGCTCTTAGAACCGGCAGATCCTCCTGAGGAACCCGTTGATCCGCCCTATCATACCCCAGAGCCTGTTGATCCTGGGGATAGTGGAAGTCCTCCTCCGTACACGCCGAGACCTCGTCCGGGATTGCCTATCGAAACAAAATAACAGACAAAATGATGAATGCGTTTATTCTACAAATCATGGTGCCATCTAGACGACAGATGAGAGCGTTTGGATTTATTGAAAGCCTCATTGCAATACTGATAACGGGAATTGCATGTACGGCACTTATCGGAGTGGCCGTCCAGGTTATCCGGGAAGCGAAGAACAACGAGATACGTGACGCAATGACCCAGTATGCGGTCCAGGGTTTTGAGAAATTGCGGGTGATGTCTGTATCAGACTTCGACGCAATCCCCTGTTCTACTCCCGGTGGAGTGATGCGTGGGTATCTTGAAGGGGGTGTCATCAAAGAGGTAAGTCAGGCGGAACTGTGTTCGGTGGCGGGTTTGGATGAAGGTGTGTGTGAAAAACTTCCACTTCCGACCGGCAATGACAGCGACTTTTTTTACCGAGAAATTGATTTTCAGCGAGTGAACCTCATTGGGAAGGAGTGCACGAGTATCAAAGTGACGGTGCGGACCGGCATGCTTGATGCGGGCAGTGCAGACCCAAACCGTGAGTACCCGCGCAACTTCGTTACGAACACTCAGATTGTCGGGTACGTTGCGAGTAGGTAGGTATTAGATTTGACATCAAAAACATGGGACAGGGGCGGATATGTCGATCAAAAACAGGAAGCGATAAGGGTTACACGCTTGTGGAGGTGTTAATCACTGTGTTTGTCATGGGGTTGATCCTTTTGATTGTCAATATAATCATTGTTTCTCTGGTTCGGGTTTCTTTTGATACTGATACTCGGATACAAGTCAGGCAGGGTCTGGATTTTGCGCTGGAAGTTGTCAGACGGAACATTAAAAGCGGCGAGCCAGGATATACATGCCTTGTGCAAAACCCCGTAGAGGATGCTCGGGATGACTTTCCAAATGCAATTTATCTTCAAATGGCTGAAGGATCGCGAGCTGTAGTGTTTTTTGTCCGCCGAGACGAAGAGACAGAAAGCGGTGTGTTGACTGCACGATGGTCGGATGGTGCTACCAGCTCTGATGTGATGCTCACGTCCCCGCACGAAGTAACGCTGACAGAATATGATGTTGTCGTGACACCGAATCCCGATACCGGAACGGCAGAGGTGATTATTACGCTCACTGCAAGCTCTGTTCACCGTGGGGCAACGGGCAATCCACTAGTTTCAGGCGTAACCAAGCAGGAGATTATCTTAACAAGGCACGCTGAGCTCTGATTATTAGAGGATTCAAAAACTGATCCCGTGAGATACAGATGTCTCATGATGAACCTTCTATTGACACCTTTGTGGGTTTATCATAATCTGAAATATGGTTTTTTTTATGAGAACGAACGGTGACGATCGTGGTCAATCTCTAGTTCTGATTCTGTTGGTCCTCATCATTGGTGCCGTTATCGCATTCGCTATAGCAGCGCGGACGATACAGGATATCCGCAGGACTGGCCTTGAGCGGCTCTCTGATCAAGCGGGGACGCAGGTTGAGACCATGTTGGATGTTATCACCAGTCCTGTTACGTGGGATTCGCTGATTTCAGATGGAGGATTCACAGGGGAGTGCCAAGATGCCGATAGTATCTGCCAGCTAAGCGAGGATTATCTGAATTCTATTCTAGGAGGAACTGAGTGTGACACTGCAGAGGTGGGCATCCGTATTGATGACGATCTTAGTCAATATCCTCTTAATCAGGATGATGTCTACGAGCTTAGTTTACCGGATTCGAGCGGCACGTTTGGGATATCATGGACCGGTTCGACCTATCTGCTCATCAAGGTCTATGCTCAGGATGGTGATACGTATACGACAGAAAGCTCCATTGCTCTAACTCATGATGGTGTGTGGGGGGAGTCTGTTGCAGACGGTGTATCATGGACCGTTGCGTATTCGGAAAACGCAAAATTTGCCCGAATCAAACCGATTTCAGGGGATGCTGAAATCTCAATCGTGAATATTCCTGCCCAGGAAGTCTCGGTGAAGGCAAGCTGTTATGTTGGGTCTGTCTATCGGGAATTCATCAGGCGGGTCCCCTTGCATAACTCCGTCCCTGCATGCTTCGATTACGTCCTTTTTGACGGGTCTTCAAAGATCGAAGAATTCGGTAACTGACGTGAGATTAACTTAACGACAGTTTCATATGAAGAACAACACACAAGTGATTTTGATAGTTGAGGATGAACCGGCAATCCTTGATTCCTATGCGGAGATTCTTGAGGGAGGTGGGTTTTCGTCCCTTAAGGCTGCCGACGGGTACAAGGGGCTTGATATACTTGCTACGAATAAGGATGTCGTCGATTTGATCCTTCTCGATCTTATGATGCCTCAGATGGATGGGCTTGACGTTCTTAAACAGATCCGTGAAAACCCTTCGAAATATGGTGAGGCACCCGTCATTGTGCTGACGAACCTGTCCAGTGAGCGGGTCATTCGGGAAGCGTTTGAGCGGGGGGCGAATGGATACCTGATGAAGACCGAACTCGAACCTGATCAGGTTGTATCTGAGATAAAGACGGTACTCAAGACATCTCCTGCTTCGCAGGGTTCTCAGCATACTATGTAGTCATCGTTTCAATGCATGAGCATACGGCTCCAACAAAGACAGGAATACTGAGGCGTGTATGGGGACGCATCTGTATCTTTAGTATTATCGGAGTGTTGATTGTCCTGCTCTGCGTGCTGATGAATTGGGGATATCACACCTCAAGATTCCCTGAATCTGCTGAAAATCTTATCCTGCAATCGGGGATTAGTTCGGTATTTGGAAAAAAAGTATATACCATTGGGGAAGATTCCAGACAGACTATTGTGCCGATATCTCCGGCTCTGACTGAGGTCGTTGAGGAAACTGTGTACCGCCTTCGGATTGAGGGATATCTGCGAGATTTCAGTCTGCAAGATTCTCAGATACGTGATATCGTCCTAGAAATAATGGATGAGAAGCCACTTCGTCTTGAAGGGCCGTTTTCGGTGGGACGCGTGTGGGATCAGCAGTGCATTGATGGCTCTTGTCTGGATACCGTGCTCGTTCCTATTCAGATTGATGCCGTTAGACGCAATCTGTGGGCCGAAATTGAATTGACGCTGACGAGAGCCGAAGGTTCGCATGATGATGACTGGAGAATTACTAACTTAATTCTACGGTCATTGTGAGATGAACACTCACAGAAGTGGAACAATCAGTTCTGGTGTTGTGGCGGGCGGGTTCATCATCTTGGTTTTGCTTGCGCTTCTTGGTTTCATGTTGACGATACTAGCGAAATCCAATCGGATTGCGGAGGAGGTTCCGATGCCTGGTTCCATTCCGCAGGCATATATCACTGAAGTGGATGTGTATCAATCGTATAGACCTGAGACTGCATCATTTGAAATCCGGCTAAGTGATGAGGTACCGGTAAATAGATATGAATCTTGCTGGTCTTTCTCTTCTGAATCAATTAACTCCGAGGGGTCGGGTGATGTGAAGCTCCTGTACTCCTATTCTTCGATGACTCACTCTTCTGGTGTACAAATTCGATGTGATGCGAGTCTGTCCGAGATGCTATCTTCCGGTTATGGGCCTGTGCCGGTTATTGATATTTTACGTGCTTCTCGTGAGGGCTCGATGACGGAGATGTTTCCACGTTCGTTCGGTGTATATGATGTGGAGCAACAACCGGAAGAATTGACCGGTTTTGCCCGATCGCTTGATACTAACGGGCAAGGGCATTCAATTGTGTATGCCGATGTGCCGATTACTATTCAAAATGACCTCTTCTGCAGCGACAAATGGCTTTTACCGCTTAGTTTCTATGTTCAAGGGGATACATTCTCTCAAGATGTTGTTAAGCAGTGGGGTCATGTCCGATATCAGTATCAACTGAGGTGTCTTGATGATGAGTGTGCCACCGTTGAAATAATCCTGAATGAGGAGTAAATGCTCATCCGCCTTCCACCACAATCAGCGTTTCGGATGAATATCCCGGAAGTGCTCGTTGTTGTCGCGTTTTTTGTCCTTCTCATGAATCCCGGCATTGCAGCAGCGCAGAGTTGTGGTAGCTGTAGTTATTCGTGCACGGGGAGCACATCTTGTATGGGTGAGGACGGGAAGAGCTATTCGCCGACATGCGACGAAGCGAACTGTGATGGAGATGAATGTTGTGATGGTCTCGGTAAATGTGTAGCACCGATCTGTAGTGCAAATTGTATTGCCGGAACTCCTCCGACATGCTACATGTCATGCGGATGTGGGGGTGATGGTGACGATTCCTCTACGCCGTCGTGTTTGTGTGACTGCTCGTGTAATGGGCTGGACAGGCCTGCTGCTCCGGTTATTGTTGGTCCAACTGATGGTGTCCATGTGCCTCTCTCTGACCAAATTGCCCTGGATTGGGAAGATGTAAACGACTGGGGTGAAGACCAGGTTTCGTGCACAGACGGCGTAGTACCGTGCACCTGTAGTCAGGGACAGAGTTATCCAGATTCGAACCGAAGGTATGAACTTTATCTTTCGACAAGTTCTCCAACAAATCTACCTTCCCCTACTCAGCCGTGTGTTGGGAGCGCATCGATGGCATGTTCTGTAACCGCAAGTTCATATACGGCCACTTCTGGTGGTCCGTTTGATACGCTTCAACCGGGAGCGACGTATTACTGGGCAGTCCGATCGGTCAACCCCGGTCCCGGAGGATCCCCTGGAGGCAACGGTCGCGGGGATTGCGTGGTGAGAAGTGATTGGGCGCTAGCCTCCTTCAGGGTGGACTCTCCTCCAGAAGTTGTCAACGTAGAGGTCCTGGACAATAGTTCGACTACCTGTCGGCTCTCCGACGGTTCGATGTCTCCGTGGACAGGTGGCGGGGAGCAGGCAAACAATCCGATCGATGTCGCAGTCACCGTCCGAGACCTTGACGGATGGGAGGATGTTTCTATGCTCTATTTTCATATGGCTTTTCCCGATGCTAAATATGAGCGTCCCTTCAACTGTTACGATGAGTTAAAGGAATCCGTGGCTTTTTCTCTGTTCAAAGGTGTGTACCTGAATCAGGGGTGGCGTTCTGCGTTTGCCATGGAAATAGACGAGTCAGGTTGTCGTCCTAACTGTTCATATTCGAATCCTCAAACATGTAATGCGCAGGTTGGTTGCACGTGGAGCGATGATTGGGCTGGAGCCTTTGAGCCATATGGGTGTGCCGGGTGTCGCCGTGACTGGGTTGAGCGTCCGTTTTCATTAAACACATCTCGGCTTTTGTATCAATTCGACCAAAGCTGTAGATATCCCGGGAATGGACCGACTGGATGCAATGGCTGTTATTTTCAGACGAAGCACACTCATTACGAGATACAGGGCGTAACTCACTCAGTGCATCCAGACGGAAATACCGTGACATATACATTCACCCTTGAATTTGCTCCCTCATTTAAAGAAGGTACATACCAAATGTACGCTATGGCGCGGAGCTCATTCGGTGGAGGTAATATTTTTTCAGGAGGAAATCAACCTGGTTGCTCCCATACGACTCCCTGTCGGACAACCAACCCGTCATGGACGTGGAGTTTCGATTTTCGTGAACCAAGTGTCCAGGTCGATTCATTTCATCGGCCGGGAGACAACCCTGAGACAATGCGTTTTGAAGAATCTGTGACAGAAGTTCGGGTGACGGACTCCGGGATACGTCGCATCTTTGACCGCCTGTATTGGATTACGCGGGAGACGGGCGAGCGTTTGCCTAGCTCTGGGTATTACTCGATCGGCTCACCGGTCGATCTCTCCGGCAGTTCTCAGTGGGTCGGACCTCAGGAATTGAAGCCATCAGGGTCCGATCCAGGATTCCAAGGTGGAGATGTTGTGCGTTCCCGGATCTCGGCGATGGATATTGCATGCAATATTGCGGAGGGCAGCGATGAATCTGCCGACGCCACGCTCGTCGAACAGGAATGGATACAGACGATCGAAAATGATGTGTATGCGGGTGGTAGCTATTTCGATCCGATCCCCATTGCTGGGGAGGCTCTCGGGTCCTACTGGCTGGGTGGAGGGCATAGGAATTCATGCGGTTTGTCAAATTTCGGAAGTGGTGTCGGCTCTCTCTCCGGCTGGTGTCTGGGATCATACGCGGACAATAACCGATACGAACGGCACGGAGAGTGGTATGGCGAGCTCAGGAGACTTGCGGTGAACTCAACGTGGACCGCAGAAAACCAGGGCGGCAGGATCGTCCCCATTTCGGGAGCTGATCCCGCGTGGTGGGGCAACGGGAACGATGGCATTTTCGAGTATTCCGAAGATCAGCCACTCGTCGTGTCCGGCTCATGCGCAGGCAGGAAGATTGTGTTTTCCACCGCTGATGTTGTCGTCGATCCTGATTTTGTCAGGAGTGCGCCAAATTCTGCATGTCTGATCGTCGCGCGGAGTGGGACGACGATCACGATCCGCAACGGTACATCTGCTCTCTCAGATGTCGATACGGTCCAGGCGGCGTTTGTCACGGATGGTGTATTTGAAGTTATCAAAGACGAAGTGCCTCCGATCTATGACCGTCTCCTTATTTCAGGTTTAGTTTTTTCTGACGTATCAAGCTGGTTGCGGGACTTGATTTGGGAAGATAATATCAGATGGCCGGCGGAGCGGATCGAGTATGATGCCCGGTATATCGATTTGCTCAGGGACATGCTTGGAAGCAGGAGGTTCACGGACTTTGAATGTGGTATTGTGCAGGGAAGTTCAAGTTGTCTGGGCTGGGATTAGTGAAAGGCCTGCTGGATTGTGGTAGGCTGTAGTGAGTGCTGATTATACGTTGCAGGAGAACAGTTTCATGAATAAAAGCAAAACGCAAAAGGATGGCACTAAGGTTAATAATCCAAACAGGGTTTCGGCGAAAGATCGGCGGTTTGCTGGTTTTGTCCGTTCCGGTGGTGTGACAGGTCTTATTGTCGCGGGCTGGATCTTGGTTATGTATGGGCTTCTTTACTGGGGATACCATACATCACGGCTTCCGTACTGGTTTGACAATTTCGTCCAAGAGACGGGGGTGTGGCGAGTATTTGGGGCGAAGTCGTACGGTTTTGAGAAATTGGAGGGAGTTCCCTACCTGGTTGATCCTCGTCTTGCCTTGGTCAATGATGTATCGTTTAGAATTGAAAAAAGCGGGTACATAATACAGAAAGACAATCCATTTATTGTCGTTTCGAGGATGGAGGGGACGGAGGCAGGGTTTGATTTGAGTGGAGAGTTTTCTATGAGCGTTGATAGTCAACGTGGCGCACCGAGATTCTGCCCGACGTGCACGATTGATGACCTGTATGTCGGGGACTGGGTGCTGATAAGTCTCTCCGGTTCAGTGGCGCCGGAAACGGGATCGCTTGAGCCCGAACGCATTCATATAACCAAGATTACTGACGAATAAGATGCCGAGAACACAGGTAAATGCAAAGAAAATGGTCAAGGCTCTGATCGGTATCTTTTTGTTGCTGTCCCTGTTGGCGCCACTGTGTGTGCTCTTCGGAGCGAGCTCGAAGGTGGTCAGTCCGCAGAGCTACTTATCTTCAGGAGATGCAGATCACGAAACAATCTTTACTGAAGTCGTTTTAAGAGATTGTTTTTCTACGGTCAATGAAACCAGCATTACGTTTACCTGTGGCCCTGTGTCCCTGTCGTTTGACAAAGAGGACACCGGTGAGAATGGTCGTGTATATCTTGATGAAAGCCTGTATCTGGATTCAGAGCACTCATATCCCGGTAATATCCGTTACTCACGGATTCATGTATCAACCTCGGTACGGGATAATGAGAGTGAAGTTATTAGTGTAGAAGGTGTCGCCGACGGATGGTTGATGTTTACAGATGAGTGACCAAAATGATGAAAGATAGCTCAAAATTGACATTCCACATTTCAATCGGGATCCTGTCCGTCCTTCTGGTGGCCGTAGTGGTTGCCATTGGGGTGATATCCCGCAATCGTAAGAGCGATATCTCGGACATTTCCGAGGATGTCTGGACCGCAGATCCGGATGATCCGCTGAGCAACGTTGAAATCGCATCAATTGTGGTCCAATGGATGGAGAAATCGCGGCATCCGGACGGAAGATATATTTTTGATGAAACATTTGATGAAAGCGGTGTGGCGACGAAGACTGTTGATCATCGGCTTGGAGCGTTCCCCGTGTGGGCACAGGCGAAATTATTTGAAAAGACAGGGAACACGGAACACCTTTCGAAGATCGAACGCGATATTGATGTGTATATGGATCCCGAGGTCGTTCCGTTCATTCAAAACTATTTCTGGACGTGTGCCCTTCTCTATGACGCGTCCATCGTTCCCGGTCTTCCCGAAGACATTGCGAACAAGATGCGTGATCTCTGCGAACGGGGAGATTTTAATCTTGAATTAATGCAGAATGTTGACGATGAGTTGGAACAGGGGTTCGTGACATTTGATGTTCGGGTGGATCAATTACCGGTGTCAGCCCTATCAGGCGCTGTTGAGTCGCCCCTTAACCATGAGATTTTTCAACTGGCAGCGTTTTCTGCGGACCGTTCGGGTCGGTATCGGTGGTATGGGAAACGGTACGACCGTGAAGTTGCGACTGTCCTTCTGCGCGATGCGGTGGAATTGTATTCTCAGGAAGTAGCGGGTGGTTCATTTATTCCCTCGGATACCAGGTGTGTCATTGGATTTGCGGCGCTCAATTTGTATGCATTGAGTGCCGATGAATCATTGGTTGACCTTTCTGAATTAATGTTCCGGTCGTATGAGCCGTCGGTCGACGATGTGGAAAGTCTGGCATTTTGCACACTTCTCGGAAGTCGTCTCGGACAGACGGGTATCGGTCGAGTGTCGGATGCGGATATATCGAAGATGCTTGATATTGCAATTTTTGACCTGTTTGATGTCAAAGGCTATGACGGATACTACAATGGAGGTGGCGCATTTCGTGATTTGAAACTTCCAGAAGCAAGGAGGTCGTTGATCGCAAATACGTTGTTGACTGTTGTTTTGTTGGAGCGGTCTGATCTAAATGCATCCAAATAGAAAGATGACGGAATTACGAAGACAAACAAAGAATTACCGGGCTGCATGGTTGATTGGGTTGCCGATTGTTGTCTTCTTCATGGCGTCGGGATTCCTATCTTTCACGGGAATGGTATGTGCGTGCGATCCCAAATGTGAGATCGAACGGTGCAAAGAGCTCACTCCTGGGGAAACTGAGTGTTGGTGTGATGCACGGGATGGGGTGAAATGTAACCACTCGGGTGATGGGTGTGACTGTGACTGCTTTAAGGTATCCGGAGGGGGTTGTGGAGGATGTAGCGGCGGTGGGTGCGTATGCGGTAGCGATGGCTCATGCTCGCGGTTTGATTGCAATCCTTACTGCAAGGATGGATGGACTTCGGTTAACAACGGGAACGATTCGTGTTCGTTCGTCTGCTGTTGTGGAAATGGATTGACCTGCTATAAGGTGAATGAGCCTGATCCTGCTCCCCCTCCCCCACCTCCCGCTACATGCGGGAACGGAGTTGTTGATAGTGGTGAGGAGTGTGACGGCAATATGTGTAGTAGCGGTATGTGTAATACTAACTGCACCTGCCCTGATCCTTCTTGTTTTCCTGCGGGCACGATGGTGTCGATGGCGGATGGATCTGGTAGAGCTATTGAGGATGTGAAGGAAGGGGATATTGTTCTCAGCTATGACCCCACGTCGAGGAAGTTCTCGGAAAATCGTGTGAAAGAAGTTGAATCACCGGTTCGTAGCGGTGTCTATATCCTAAACGGCGGCCTGGTCAAGGTGACCAACGAACATCCGTTCTATATCCGACGTACAGACACACTGACGAGTGTTGAGGGTTGGGCGAGCATTGATCCAGAAAGCACCGATCGTGAGGTTTCGATCCCCTACTTGATGGAGCTTTCTGTCGGAGATCTTCTTATGTCCAGTGATGGTACATGGCTTTCGATTGTCACTATGGAATATGTTGAAGGAGAGGTCCAGACCTACAACCTCATCCTAGAAGACTGTCCGAACACGTATTTCGCAAATGGACTGCTTGTTCATAATAAAGACGATGGGGTGTCCTGTTTCTGCAAGTGTTATTGTTATGGTCCTGGTTGGAGGTATCCCAATCCCGTGACGCCTTCAAGGCCGCGGCCGTCAGGTGTAGTGCTCCCGTCTGCACCTGCGACGTTAGAGTGGTCCCGACCACTCATGGATGTGTGGGGAACTGATGGTATGTACTGTGCAAACGGGAAAAATAAATGTGCCTGTACATATGATTTCGATGATACGTTTGAACACAACCGCAAATATGAACTGTACCTTTCTAACGTCCCTCCATCTGACATGAATGCGCTTCCGAATCAACATCAGGACTGTCCTGCCACGAACTCGAACTTCATATGCGCGGTAACGCCAGGTGCATTATCAGGCTCGTATACTATTCCCAGTGGGACATTAAAGCCAGGAGTGACATATTACTGGGCAGTACGGGCGGTTGATGGAGCGGCGTCACCCTACGTTGTGAAAGATGGAATTGGCTGTCCGAGCAGAGGTCCGTGGTCCAGTGTCTGGACATTTACATACGGTTCGCCGGACCAGGTACCAGCAATTGTCAACGTCGAAGTGCTTAAGGATAATCTTCACTGTTGGGATGTACCTCCTTCTTCAGGGTTTGAGGGGATACCATCCAGATGGACCGGTTCGGCTGTGGCTAATCCGCCTGACACGATCAATAATCCTCTTGATATTGCGGTGACGGTCTATGATGGAGATGGCTGGCGTGACTTTGATACGATTTATTTCATGATGGTTCCGGAAGTGAATGGAGTCATTGATTCGAAATATACCTTGCCATTCAATTGTTATGACGAGTTAAAAAAATACCTGGCATTTTCTTTCTGGCCGGAGTTCTATTTTCATTACAACGAAGATTTTCGGTATGCAATTGCGTTAGAAGCGCTCACGTGCTCTCCGAATTGTACTTATAAAAATGAAACCGATTGTGAAGCGCGTGTGGGGTGTTCGTGGGATGAATCGTGGGCGACCGCCCTGGATCCCTACGGATGTGCCGGTTGCCGCCGTGACTGGGCGGAGCGTCCATTCTCCCCGACTCCTTCCTCACGGCTCTACCAGTATGATCAATCGTGCAATTATAAGGATGGTACCCCAACAGGATGTAATGGGTGTTATTTTAAAACAACAAACTATACGTATACCATAGAGGATGTGCGCCATGAGGTATTGAGTGATACAACGGTGAAGTATATTTTTCGGATCAAGTTTTCGAGCAATTTCCCGATTGGAACATTTCGGATGCTTGCAATGGCCAAGGCGTATAGTAATGGGGGCATTGTGTATTCGGCGGGAGAAAACCCGGGGTGTGACGAAACTCTTCCGTGTAGGACTACGAGTAAGGACTGGACGTGGGGTTTTGACTTCACGAAACCATTTGCCAGTGTGAATATGGAGACAGATATCCCGAATAATTCTGTTACGATTTCGGAAGATTCGTCAGATCCGCTTTCCGGGTTGAAGCGAGTGTTTAATCATACATACGATATTCAGTATGCTGACGAAACTCCGGATGTGACAAACGCATTTTATACTGTCCCCGATGAATTCGTTGTTTCTTGGAATTCTCCCAGGGTGACGGATCATGATCGCGTTCATGAAAACGCGATACATCTTCAAGGAGGGGAACATGTAACAGCTCGTCTTACGGCAGAAGATCGGGCGTGCAATGTGAACTCTGACGCTCGTTCTTTAGAGATTGGGCAGGAATGGATGCTAACACTTGGTGGAGATGTTTATAGTGGTGACACGTTATATGATCCGCTTCCGCCGTTATCGGATGATCAGCTAACCAAACCGTCAATTGAACCATTCAGTATGTATCCTCAACTGACGAATCCTCTCTATGGAAAGAATCACTCAATCTCATTAAGTCAGTACTGGATCGGAGCGGACGATTCCGGCGCTTGCAGTCCTTTGCACTTTCTCAACGGGAGTTCTTCTGCCGGAACCGCTACTGGTAATACGAATCCGTGGTGTTCGAATTCATATCAGAGCAAGGTGAAACCAGGACGCCCGGAAAGCTTGGTGTCATCATGGTATGATGAACTGTACCGGCTGGCTAACCATTCCGATTGGCTGGCTGATGATCCGTTGAGATCGATAGTGGAGCTTGATTCACTATCGAAGCTTCAGTATGTGGTAGCAACGGAGGGTGAAGGAATCTACCAATATACAGGAGGGGAGGATATTGTGCTTGCTGCAGGATGCCCAGGGAGAAAGTTAATTTTCCTTAGCGGTGGCTCGTATAGTGTAACGATATCGCCTAAATCAACTGCCGATCCCAGTTGGGCATGTCTTTTTGTGGGTGGAGCGGGTGTGACAGTGAACATAAACCCCGGAGCACCTAATGACGGGATGGCAGAAGAGGTGAATATGGCGTTTATACTCGAAGGAGACTTTATTGTGTATGAAGATCTTGATCCTTTGTTAATCAATGGTTTCGTCTTCGCTTCGGGGCGTGTGCACCTCGCGAGAAATCTGGGACTTCTCGGCAATGACAGAAATCCTTCTGAAATAATACGCTTTGATCCAGCGTATCTAGAAATATTCAGGGATATGCTTGGGAGAAGAAAGCTCAAGGATTTTGAGTGCGGCATCTCTTCCGGATCGTCACTGTGTACGGGTTGGTAGACACGATTCTAGCATGCGTTGACTTTGCTTTTGTCTATGCACTATGATCTACTAGAGAAGGTATGTATTAGTTGGAACGACTGCCCTATGGAAAAACTGCCGGACCACGTGGGCGTGGACTTCGGAAATCACAGTGTAAAAGCGGTACAGCTTAAGGATTTGGACCGCGCACCGTCGCTGGTATCGTTTGCCAGCCAGCCCACCCCGGTCGGCGTTATCAATAGCGAGGACGAAGAACATAAGCGTAAGCTTGCCGATGCGCTCAAGATCCTTTTCGACGAAGGAGCGTTCAAGACCCGGAATGTTGTCATTGCGCTTCCCGAATTCTCAATTTTCACGCGATTCCTGGAGTTTCCCGGGGTTAAGGAGGAGGAGTTGGACGACGCGGTGCATTGGCAGGCCAAGCAGGTGGTGCCGATCCCTATTGCCGACGTACAGATGAGCTCGATCGTGCTCGGGAGGGACGAATCCAAAAATGCGTTCAAAGTTCTGCTGGTCGCCGCACCGAAGAAACTGATCGAAATCTATGTGAAAATTCTCGAGATGGCGAAGCTTGAGCCTGTCGCAGTCGAAACAGAAGGAATCTCGGCGGCTCGGGCGATCACGAAATCCGCCGGGATTGGGAGTGCGGTAATCCTTGATTTCGGCTCACAGAGCACCGACATGGGAATTATGTATAACGGCGATCTGATTTTTTCTCAGAGCATTTCAGTAGGATCAGACTCGCTGACAAGAGCAATTGTCACTGATTTTTCTTTTGAATATACGCAGGCGGAGGAATATAAACGTAACTACGGTCTGGACGAATCACAACTTGAAGGGAAAATTTCCGCGAGCCTGAAACCGGTCATGGATTCTATAGTAGCTGAAGTGCGGCGAGGGATCGAATTCTACAAGTCCCGTACCCTCATGGCCCCACCCGATCAGTACATGCTTATCGGGGATGGAGCGCTACTTCCCGGTCTTGTACCGTTCCTTGCTCAGGAATTGAATGCCAATGTTC
>JAQVGB010000006.1 GCA_028696915.1 Candidatus Dojkabacteria bacterium
AACTTGGACAACCGCTTTCCCGAATATATGTGTTTGCCTTAAACGCGCCAAACGTTGCCATCCGGGTGAGTAGGATCCGTAAGTATATCTTAGGAGGCACTGGACAGCCGGTGCTCTGAGATCAAAAAACACCCGCTTCGTACTAGAAACACTTTGAATATGCACAGGTGATTGCAGTCCTCTCACATCATGAAAAAAGATATCTGAGCGCGCAGGGAATCGAACCCTGAACCTAGCGGTTAAGAGCCGCTTGCTCTGCCAGTTGAGCTACGCGCCCACATTTTTTCTACCAAACTCTCAATGAACGAACAGCCGCATTAATCGTCTTTCTGAGATTTGCGTGGTAATTATAGTCTGAAATGGCGATTATTCAAAGTCTTCCGGCACGTCATACTCGGCGTCCGGCACGATTTCTTCCGCAGATGGGAACTCGATTCCAGAGCTATCCTCAGGAACGACTCCTTCGTCTTCCTCAGCCGAAGACTCCGTCCCGATCGTCATCAGAGCTTCCCGGATCTGCGTATACGCGGTGCTATCCCGCAAATCGTTTTGTTCAAGCACGTTCTGAATAAACTCGAGCTGTTTGCGGGCATCGTCGGTCCGTCCCATTTTGTCCAACTGCATTGCAAGGTCGTAGCGTGCCGGCAGATACAGCGGCTGAAGATCCAACGCAGTCTTCAATTCTTCAAGCGCTTCATCGTCGAGCCCGCCAAGGGACAGCACCACCCCCTTTTGATGGTATAACTGCGGCCGTACCGGGTCATACAGAAGCGCCTGATTGATCGCCGCAAGCAGTGCATCACCATACCCACCGCCCGTAAGCTTCACGAGTTCCTGATAGACGTATGCACGCGATTCCCAGTTTCGCACGTTTGTGGGGTTGAGCTCGGTTGCTTTTTCGGCACTCCGGGTAGAGACAGACAGAAGGGTCGCCTGGATCGACTGATACGACTGGTCGTCGTTTTCATCTTGAGCCTTGCGTGTGTATTCTTTCAGCAGGTTTACCGCTATAACAGCATAGTCCGCATGGTAGCTATCACGATAGCCGATACCGGTGATCGCATTTCCGATGTGCTGAAGGGATTCAGTGAGATCCTGAAGCGCTTCGTCTTCCTGAGCCTGCGCGACCGCGATCCTCCCTTGCTGATATTCAACCTCAGCTCTGTAAAACCTCGTCAGCCACCAGCTTCCGGCGACAAACAGGATCACCGAGGAGACCAGCATGATATACGGCAGGATATCGTGCTCTTCTACCGAAATGCGCTCACGGGAAAGTGAGAGAGAAAGCTTAAGCCGTTCTGCGGCACGGGGGTTTGACACCGCACGAACACCGACAACTACCGCAAGAAGGAACCACAGCAAAAACCACATGCTCACCGTAAAATACACAACGACCGCGCAGATCATCATAACGACCAGAGCGGCGCCGAGCGCATGCAGATAGGTTGCAAACGGATACTCGTGGTTTTCTTTGCCAACGGAAATGAGCCACCGGACAACGGCAAAAAACAGAAGCATCCACGCAACCAGCCCTAATACACCGACATTGCCCATTATCTCAAGAAGCTGACTCGACGAGCGGCTGAACCGCACGTTCCAGTTTTCCGATGCATTGTACTCAGCAGGTCGGAAGCGGGTGAAATCGTTGGGGAACGTGTCGGGACCACTTCCCAGAAGTCCACGGACGGGCGACTGCGAAAGAGTCGATGCCGCGATCCGCCACGACACGTCATACTGAAGGGATGGCACGGTATATGCACCAGCCTCCTCACCTACAACCGCATTCGTGACGGCCGGCACATTTCTCAGCAGAAATCCTCCAGCAAGCGCAACGCCTACGATAATTATCCATCCCATCACCATTTTGCTCCACTTGCCGGAAAGAACAATCACATACACCAGCGCTCCGACAAGCACTGCCCACAGCACAATACCCGGCCACGACCAGAAATTGCCTGCGCTGACCGAAAAGCCCAGTGCGATACTAGACAACAGGACCGTTGCAATGAGCGCCTTGATCGGCTTCATGCCATGCGAGATCAAAAGACCCATCCCGAACACAAGGACTGTCAGAAGAAAAAATGGTAGAACATTCGGCGACCCGACCGTCGTGAATGCTCTGACGGCCGTTGTTTCGAACTGGTCGATATGTTCGAATAGAAACACTCCGGAGAAATGAAGGACCGAAATCAGGCTTAAGAGCGCCGAGGACACGAGCACACACCATAATAGTCCTTCGATGATCTTCAGGGATGTAATAACCTGCCGCCCGATGAAGGTCATGGCAACCATGAACATCAAAATGATCACCCCTTCACTCAGCCGACCTGAGTATCCGAGCGCACTGGTAACGGCATCTATCGAAAAAATGAGCGATAACAGTGACACGCCAAGAACCCCAAAAATCCATCCATCAAACGATGTTTTCAGAAAACTGACCGTTCCGGTGAATGCAACGTTGATGAGCCACGAAACGACGACGACCAGCATCACACCGAGGAACAAGACGCTTTTGTTGAACTCATAAAATTCGACGGTATACGGAAGAAACAGGAGCGGGACAAGGAACACAAGCAGGAAAATTCCCCCCAGCGTTGTTCCCCGGGTCAGGGCAACAATCCGAGAACGCGCTGATTCCATAGAGAAATTGTAGATCAAGTAATATCCCGGGTATTATCGGGCAGAACGTACCTGCCGCAGGACGATCTGATCGGTGATTATTATAGCACCCTTGGACGATCGACCTACCGGATATCCGTCCCCCCTGTCCGCAATCCACCCGCCCCGTCTTGGCTTAATGACATATTCACCCCCTTCAACGACAAACCGATACCTGCCCAGCTCGTCGGTAACCCGCTCGTCAATGATCCGTCCATATTTCGTATCATAAAGACCGATCGGGATTCCTGCAACCGGTTTGCCCTGCTCGTCAACGACTCGACCCCAGCGCTCCCGTGATCTCATCCGGGAATAGATGTGCCAGACGAGAAGGGCAGTGTTGACGACCGCAAGGATGCTATACAACGGGAGGTTCAACACGATAAAGCACACGGCGCTGAAAACGGCACCCGCCCCAAGAAGAACGGGATTGATCACGATCAGGACCGATCCCATAAGGTTCATCAGCGTCACAGAAAGCCTCCTTGACAGCTTCATCTCCTCAGGGTCAAGAGGAACGTTAAGGTTGATCTGCTCGTTATCGTCACGGACACTGTATACACCTCCATGGTAGATGTTTAAGCGGATACCGTCGACAGTCCCAATAATGACGCGACTTGGAAACAGATATCCTCTTCGCTGGACCGATAACGTATAGTCACCGCGGGAGACGTTGAAGCTGAAAATTCCCCGGTTGTCGGTCACAACCGTCTGGACAAGCCGCCTGTTCTCATACAGCCGCACCACTGCCCGAGTGATCGGCTCTTTCGTCAGCGAATCGTACACGATTCCCCATGGCTGGCGTTTCGAGAGAAGGCCCAGGAGAACCCCTATCCCTGCAATCAGCTCCGAAAGGAGTACCGGTAGATCAGCAAGTGAGATCTTAAGCGCGGTGAGGACCGTCACAACGGTCGAAACGACCGGAACAGTCACAAGTACCGTTTCGAATCGTTTCCCCTGTTCCCGGTACAGCGTTTCAATTGCCTGCGTAGTCTCGTCCCACACATACTGTGAAAAATCGATCAGCTGTTCTCCGAATGAGGGCGGTTGTGGGGGCGTAGGACCAACCGGCTCGTCGGGTTCATCAGGCTCAAGATCCTCCGCGACCCGTATGCACAACTCGGCTTCCGCTCCCGGCTCCCTGTTCCCCACATTATCCGCCGCATTTGTATAAAAGCAAAATTCACCGTTCCACAAAAATGGGTTTCCACCGACAATTTCCTCGAATAGAACCGTCAGCTCATCCTCGACCACCTGAGCAACAGAAACCCACTCCCCGGAATTCCTCCGGGCGAACACTTCCACAAATGAAACACCGCTCACACTATCCTGTGCGCTAATGGAGAGGTGGAACCCGTCATCTATCTGCTCGGCCGATTCCACAACCGCGATCGGTGGACTGGCATCCTGGATACTGTACACGACGTTTGACCATTCCCCAATGAGACCGTACTTGTTTCTCGCTCTGACACGATAGTAATACAGAACTCCATCCTCCAGACCTCCAAACTCATGGGTGATCGAACCGATCCAACCGGTGCTCACGACTCCCTGCGTGAACGCCACGTCACGCGATCTGACCAGCTCGAACTGATACAGCTGAGTATTACCGCTCCACGAAAGCGTGTTCGATGTGCCCCGCGTGAACTGCGGTTCAGCCTGCATGACCGGAACGTAGACCGGTTCGAAAAGAACGACATCGTAGTCGGCTATCGGAATTTCGTGATCATACGACGTTACCACCGCACGCACCGTCACAAGGCCGGCAGACATACTCATGACAGACCCGAATGCCTGTCCGTCAGCGTTCGTGGGAAGTCCCGGCTGTTGTATCACTACTCCGTCAGGTCCCTCACATTCCAGCCGTATCGACAAGCCCTCAAGCGGGATCCCACCCTCTCCATATACGGTCACCGTCACCAGGGCAGTGCCTCCTACCGGAAGGATCGATGGATTCACGACCACGGTTGATGTCTGCACGATCGCCTCTTCACGTGGGCCGTTGAGCACAACGGATGCCCCGATTTCCATCTCGTGAGACTGCGAAAAAACAGCTCCCGCTCCAAAGCCCGTCAAACCGCCAGCCGCAAGCAGTACCGCTACAGTAATAATTTTACCCAGAGGATTCATCTTTTTCAGTATAGGACAGGCCTTACAACGTGTCCAGAATTCTATCCACCTGTCGCTTGAGCTTCCCCAGCGCCTTCGCATCATCCCCCGAAAGAGCAAGCGCCTGTTCCCGCGAAACGAACCCGAGATGAAACAGTGTTTTGACGACAAAAAGGATCGTCCTGTGGCGGGTGATCTGTCCTTTGACAAACGAGCCCCACAGGTCGTACAACTCCGGCTCCGGCACATCCCGGGCAATGAACTTTGAAACGACCATCCCGGCAAAACTTGCCATTTCAAATTCCTCGGTCTTCATGCCTTCGGTATCGAGAGAAAACCGGCTTTCCGCCTCGATGAGCACATCACGTGTTTTCCCTTCTGCATAGCTGATAGCGCACATATTGAATGTCCTGAGATGCCCACGCTTCCTGCTCGTCATCCGGCGCACGCCCTTTGCAACGACCTCGAACAGTCCCCGTTTCTTCCCAAACAGAATATAGATCCGGTCGTACTCACCGACATCACGGTATCCCATCACCGCGACCGTATCTCGGAAAACCGCCATTTTTCTGTCCGTTAATCAAGTTAGCATCTCAGTCAGATCATCCGTGCTTCGGTACCATAACCTCATCAGCTACCACGCTCCCCGCCGCGACAGTACCACCCACGGCGTTCTCAGTAAAATTTTCACATCATCAACAAACGTCCGTCCGTTCGCATACGAAGCATCCATGGTCAAGCGCTTTTGCATAGGAATTTCATTTCTTCCCGATACCTGCCATACTCCGGTCATACCCGGCCGCACGCTCAGCATTTCCGCAACAAGCTGGGATCCGTGCGTAACGTTCCGCTGTATATCGGTCAGCTCCTCCGGGAAATACGGACGCGGACCAACAAGGCTCATCTCTCCCCGAATAACATTGACTAACTGCGGTAGTTCGTCCAAGTCCCACATTCTAAGAAATTTTCCGACACGTGTAATCCTGACATCCTCGGAAAGTGAAAGCTTGCCATTCTGCTTCTGACGATTATACAACTGCCGATAGTGGGGATTCTCACGAAGATTGCGGTGTGCACCGGGGACCATCGTCCGGAATTTGTACATATGAAAGAGCCTGCCACCGCTCCCCACCCGTAGCTGTCCTTCAGCAAAAACCCCACCACCGCTTCCGTCCAGAAGGACCGCAATGGCTGAAAAGATAAGCACCGGAACGCACAGGACGAGCAGGAAAACCGCCGTACAGAGGTCAAAAGACCTCCTTGTCACATCGCTCAGACTCTTCATAAATTCGCTTCGATCAACGACAATATCCTCTTTTTGAATACATCCGTACTGAAAAATTTCGCACGGTCCCGACAGGCTTCCATTGAAAAAGTCGACAGGTTAAATTCTGCAACGGAGCGGTCAAGCAGTTCCTGCGAGAACGAATCGATGAGTATTCCGGTCACTGAGTGCTCAACAATCTCTGCCGCACCACCCATATTGAACGCAATGACCGGCGTACCAGCCGCAAGCGCCTCCACCATCACAAGTCCGAAATCCTCATCAGGTCCCGGGAAAATAAATCCTTTCGCCTGAGCGATCCGTTTCCTCAGCTCTCCACCGCTCAGCCAACCGAGAAACGTCACATACTTCTCCGCATGAAGCTCCGATACAAGATCTTTAAGGTAGAGCTCGTGAGAACCGGTACCGACGATGATAAGTTTTTGCTTCGCCTTAAAAACTGACCGGATCGCCATGTCGATACACTTGTACTTTTCCAAGCGGCCAAAATAGATGAAATAGTCTTCTTTCGGAACAGAAAGCTTGAGCAGGGCATCAATGTCTGCAGGCGGGTAGAGCACCTCGCAGTCCCGCCGATAGAATTTCCGGATCCTGCGGGCGATATTTTTTGAATTTGCAGCCAGCACATCGGGCCGGACAGATGTCTGCCGGTCCCAAATCCTCCAGTAATGCTCGAGCGGAGGGAGAATAACTGAACGGTACAGCCATCCAAGCCGGTCATGACGGGATGTCCGATACCCCCACAAAAACCGTGGCACGGTTTGCACATAGCTGATATGCAGGCATTCCGGCGGCGTAATCACCGCTTTCGAGTATCCTGCGTAGGTACTGCTGATAACCAGATCGTAACTACTCAAATCGAGTCGCTCGACTGCTAGTGGATAGAACAATTTGTACTGCTGTTCGAGCGCATTTTTTCCCGGAAGGCGGTCGACAAACGAGGTGCGAATATCCCACCCGTCAAGCGGCGGCGTGAAGCGCTCCGGATTGTAGACCGTCGTGTAGACCGGAGCATTCGGCCACATCTCGTGAAGGACACGAAGGACTTTCTGCGCACCTCCATCGGTGGTCAGAAAGTCATCGACTAACGCTACATTTAGTTTTTCAAAGTTTCGTTTGTTCGTTTGTTTCATACCGATTATTTCATGAAATCAAAGTCCGGCCGGTCTTTCACACGTGTGAAAACAGTCTCCACAACCCCACGGATACCGCTCTTAAACGATTGCCCGGAGAATTCTTTCGCGCGCTTGCGAATTTTCTCCGTACGCCACGTGATAGATTCGGCACGCAGTATCGCATCAGCCATCGACCGGGCAGACTGTTCCGCAAAGAGCACACCGGTCTGTCCGTCGGCAACCGTTTCGGGAACGCCGCCGTCATTAAACGCGATAACCGGCGCGCCACACGCCATTGCCTCGACCGGGGTCAGTCCGAAATCCTCCACACCCGGAGAAAGAAATCCTCTGCATGATCGGTAGAAATCCCGCACTGCGCTATCGGGGAGCCGCCCCTTGAATTCGACATCGGCGCCTGTGTGTTCTGCAAGCGATGAGAGCTCACCTCGCTGGGGGCCTTCGCCGATTATGATCAGCCGCCGCTGTGCCAGACGGCATGCCTCGATTGCGATATCAATCCGTTTGTATTGATAGAGCCTCGACACAACCAGATAGAAATTTCCCCGTTTCTGCGAGTGATCAGCGGTCCAGTATGTCGTATCAATACCCGGGTACACAAGATGAGCATCACGCCTGTACACTTTTTTGATCCGCTTCTGCACATAACGGGAGATCGCGACCATTTTGTCGGGACGAAGAGATGCCTCTATATCCCACATCCTGAGATAGGAGTTTACAAGCGGACGGATGAACGGAAGACCGCGACCGACCGGTGCGTCGCTATCCCACTGGTTACGGGGAGGAGTCAGGATAATCGCGATATGCGGTACGTCATCGCGCGTTATGACACCTTTCGCGCATCCAGCGGAAAGACTGATAACAACATCGTAGTCGGAAAATGAAAACTGCTCGAAGGCGATCGGCGACGGCAGGACATAGTGATTTCTCCAGAAATTCCGTAACGGAAGCTTCTGAATAAATGTTGTGCGGACCCGTGACGGGTCAAGCCACGGGAACCGGGATGGCTCGAACAGCGACGTGAAAATATCTGCTTTTGGAAAAATATCCAGCAAATCCTTCAGAACTCTCGATGCTCCACCGGGGACAGTAAGCACATCAGTTACCAGGGCAACGCTGGGTTGATCACTCACGTGAATTTCAAAAAAGCAGATTATCAATACGTACCTGCATTCTATCACAGGGACGGTGTATGCGCATGGGATTGAAATCCTGTACTGACCGCTTATATGCACCGACGCTCTCCGACCGGGCTGAGCTTTCATATCACAATCCTAGCCAACAGCATGACCCATGCACTACAATAGGGATCATGCCGACAACTGCCCCGACCCTCACATCGCACCCTGCTCTGACAACGGATATCCATCCCGGCCTCCTCGCACCGTCATCTGTTGCCGTGATCGGTGCTTCCGAAGATCCGAACAAAATCGGTTCCCAAGTCCTTCGTAATATTATCAATGCCGGATACGGCGGCGCAGTGTATCCCATCAATCCGCACGCACGCCAGATCCAAGGACTTCCCGTTTTCAAGCGCGTGTCAGACATTCCCGGACAGGTCGATCACGCCGTGTTTGCGATCCCAGCAATTGCCATACCCGATGTGCTCACCGAATGTGCACATAAAGACATTCATGGCGCAACCATTATCTCCGCGGGTTTCCGTGAAAGCGGAGCCGATGGTAAAGGGCTCGAGGAGCGGATAATCTCGATCGCCGACGAACACGACATCCATATCATCGGACCGAATTGCCTGGGATTTATCAATACCAACGTCAACCTCAACGCGACATTTTCCGCCGCACACGCCAAAAAGGGGAATATTGTCTTATTCTCTCAGTCCGGTGCGTTCGGCACCGCGATCCTCGACTGGGCAGACCAGGTTAATCTGGGCTTTCGATACTTTGTTTCCATCGGCAATAAAGCCGTGCTCGACGAAACTGACTTTCTTGCAATGTGGTTGGAAGAATTCGAAAACAATAATGAAAACATCATATTTGCCGGCTATGTGGAGGATATCCGCAGGGGACGGCTTTTCATGAAGTATGCGTCCCTGCTTTCAAAGAAACATCCCGTCGTGATTCTCAAGCCCGGTAAACAAGAAAAAGCCCAGATGGCAATTTCGTCTCATACCGGATCAATCGCAACCGATGACGCCATCGTCGAGACCGCCCTCGCTCAATCCGGCTGTATCCGGGTCGATGGTATTCAGAAACTGTTCGATTGTATACAAGTCCTTTCCCGCCAGTCCATTCCATCCGGTAACAAGACCGTCATAATCACAAACGCCGGAGGACCGGGGGTTGTGGCAACCGATCTGGTCAGCGAAAGTTCACTTGAGCTTGCTGAGCTGTCCGAAACGACACGGTACACATTGAGCAATAAACTTCCACCTGCCGCCTCCGTCCGAAACCCGATCGATATCATGGGAGATGCAAAGGCAGACCGCTATGAGATTGCTCTCGAGGCCGCTCTCTGTGACGAGAACGTTGATAGTGCGATCGTCCTGCTCACCCCACAGGCGGTGACTGAAGTCGAGAAAACAGCGGCTATTATTACCGAAAAGTATCACAAGTACCCCTTCAAGCCGGTCGTCGCAAGCTTCATCGGAGGAAAGACCACAGAGAAAGGTATTGCAATTCTCAATCAGTACCAGATGCCAATCTACACCTATCCCCGTCAGGCTATATCGTCCCTTTCTGCGGCATACTGGTACCGTGCGTCCCTTGACCACCCACCATTCGACCCCGGCCCGGTCACCATACCCAACAGCAAACCGACAGAAGAACACCGGAAAAATATCGTCGGAGCAGAGGCTGAAGCGTTTCTATCATTGGCTGGATTTCACCTTCCCCGCTGTCGGTATGTGAAGCCGGACGAGCAAGTCACTGACGATGATATCTCATATGTACAGTTCCCAATGGCGATCAAGCTCATTTCAAAAAACCTCCTGCACAAAACCGAGCTTTCTGCTGTCAAACTTGGCATCACAAGTAAAGACGAGCTTGTATCGGCAGTTTCAACACTGACAGCCATATGGGAAGAACAGCATCCCGGTTCGCTCGATTACTGTATCCAACTCCAACAGTTTATCCCGGATGGAGAGCATGTCATACTCGGCGCAGAGAACGATCCGAGCTTCGGTCCTGTCGTCCTGTTTGGGTCAGGCGGCATCTACACCGAACTCTACAACGACAGTGCACAATGCATCGCTCCATTCGATATCGAGCAGGCTCACGAAATGATAAAAAGAACAAAAACCCATGCCATACTCGACGGGTACCGTGGACAGCCGCAGCGGGACATCCCGTCGGTCGCCGATGCGCTGGTCAAGATCTCGTCGTTCATGCTCGATCACCCTGAAATCATTGAATTTGACATCAATCCGTTCATTGTCTTAAATAAGGGCGAAGGCGGATTAGCGGCGGACATCAAGATAATCACGAGGGATTGAAATGCCGAGAGCGAAACGGAGAGAGACAAAAGAGTTCATGCAGGGAAACGCGGTTATTGCACACGCCGCTCGCGCCGCAGGAGCGACAAGCTTTTACGGCTACCCCATCACCCCATCGACGGAAGTTTTCGAAACATGGGTCCAGTTGTGCGGAAATCCCCATAAACCTGCACTCAGCCCGGTCACCAAAGAGCGGCTGTCCTACCTCCAGTGTGAGGACGAAATGGCATCGGGCTTTGCATTAATCGGAGCCTGTCTTGCCGGAAAGAAAGCCTTTACCGCAACCGCCGGCCCGGGAAACATTCTCATGCAGGACGCATTTTCCGCCGCGGAAGCACTCAGGATCCCGACGGTTGCCGTTATCATGCAGAGGGGCGGACTTTCCACATCGACCGTTATCTATTCACAGGAAGAAGTGACCCTCACGTGTTTCGGTGGCAACGGCGAGGGATTCAGGGTTGTCTACTCGCCGTCCAGCTTGCAGGACCTGTATACCTACACACTAAAGTCTTTCAATACCGCCTGGAAATACCGCTACCCGACGTTCCTTCTGGGAGACGGATACCTCGGGAAGATGTCGGGAGAAGTGACACGATACCCCATGCTCAAGCGGGAATATGTCACCCCGGAGCCTATTTTGCTCGGACCGGCGCGGCAGAAGAGCCTTTCAACAAACCTTCGGAACTGCTACGACCAGGAAGAAGAGATCAATTCAATTATCGAGCAGTATCGGAGTGACTACGCCCGTGACTCGAAGGCAATCGCAGAAAGCGAATCATACCGGACACGCGATGCACACACGATACTTATCGCTCACGGCATAGTCGCCTCCGCGGCGAAAGTCGCAGTCGACATGCTCCGCTCGACATCAGCACGGGTCGGCTTGTGGCGGCCGATCACCCTGCGGCCACTTGATGTTCCATCGCTTGTTTCAGCTGTTGGCAATGCCCGGCGGATCATATATATAGAATCTGCGCTCGGACAAATGTCGAGGCTCATCAATGACGCACTGATTGCATATTCGGAAACAGGGAAGTCATTTGACCTTCCCGCGGTCCGTTCACTCTACGCTCCCGCGCTCGGCATTACGCCGACCGAAATTGTTGAACAGGTACTTAAGAAATCATGAAAACATCAAACAAGCAACAGAGAAATAGAAAAGAAACAGCCCCACGAACTGCATCACTACCGGTCCCATCATTCCCTCGTTGTTATAAAGAATCCAGTAAACCTCACAAATTCTGCCCGGGATGCGGCCATCCGATTACACTTCATGAAATTGGCATGGTCGTCGACGAGCTCGGCATCCAAAACAAGACCGCCTTCCTCATCGACATCGGATGCTCACTGCTCGCATGGGATTTCTTCGACATTGACACAACTCAAACGCATCACGGCCGCACCGTCCCCACCGCCGTCGGGTTCAAGCGGGCAATGCCGGATGCAACCGTGATCGCCTATCTCGGTGATGGCGGTGGATACGCGATCGGAACTCAGCATCTGGTACACGCCACACTGAGGAACGATCCGATAACCGTTATTATCATTAATAATCTCACCTACGCGATGACCGGCGGACAGATGGCGCCGACGACGATCGAAAAACAGCCCCCCACGACGACGGCACCATTTGACCGCACCCCTGACGTTTTCGGCACAAACCTCAAGGGTCCGGAGCTTGTCCTCCACCTTGCCATGCCGGGAGCTTTTGTCGCGAGAACCGCGGTCGACAATCCCCTGCATGTCCGAATGACGATAAAAGAAGCCCTGCTCCACCAGCAGAAAAACAAAGCGTTCAGTTTCGTCGAAGTACTTTCCTTCTGTCCAACCAACTGGAAAACGAACGCACAGGAAACGTTCGCCTGGATGGGGGCGTTCAAGGAAACCTATCCTTTGTTCAAAACAATCACCGGGACCAATTCATGAACAAACAGCCGTCGAACACAGATATATCGCTCAAGATCGTCCTCGTGGGAGAGGGAGGTCAGGGAATCCAGACCATCGCGAAGATCCTGACCCGCGCCGCGTTTCAAAAACGCTACCATGTCAGCTATCTGCCGAATTTCGGGACAGAACAGAGGGGCGGACTATCGCTCGCATTCGTCCAGCTTTCCCGTAGCCCCATCATTTCGCCAAAATTCAAGACCGCCGACATCTGCCTGATCGTCAGCAACCGCGACACCGGCAGGTCACGCCGATATATCGGACCGATGACCCACGTTGTCTACGACAGCGGAATCGTTGAGGAACGTGGCATCCGTGCATTTCGGACAGTTACGTCCAATGTAGTACCAATCAACGCTTTTAATACGACCAGCACTCAGCTTTCCGAACGGTCGTTCAATATCGCACTCCTCGGCATGCTGACCGGACTTATCGATGTCGAACTCCAGACGGACATCATCCGCCTCATGGACGAAAAATTCGCAAAATACTACCTGAAAGATACCGGTCTCAAGAGTTTAAACCACAAAGCATTCGATCTCGGACTAACATTAACCAAGCACGCTTGATAAAAGAATTCAAACCTGTCATAACCGAAAACGACAACGTCCGCCATATCGTATTTGCAAAGCTTTGCAAGGGATGCCGGCTCTGCCAGCAGGTCTGCCCTCAAAAATGCCTCAAGCTCGACGAGACAAACCGTGGTGTCTACAACAACCAAATTGTGAAATGCGACGTTGAAACGTGTATCGCGTGCGGACTCTGCGAGCAGATCTGCCCTGACCGGGCGATCAAAGTGGAAAAAAAGGAGAAGAAATCCTGACGTTTTCATTGAGACCAATTTCCAGCCGCTTCAAAACAGGACAAATCTAGACATAAAAAGACGCCTCTTTCGAGGCACCTTTTCATTCATAGACAGACCATGTACAACCTTACCGTTTCTTCTTCACGACCTTTTTCTTTGCCGGCTTCACGTGACGTCAATGGCCATTTTTTCGCTTTGCTACAACACACGTTACTATCTGCTACAATACATCGGACATGAGCCGCCGCACAAGCACACAAGAACGGTACAACGTCATTGTCGTCGGGGCGGGGTTTGCCGGACAATCGTGTGTCCGAACCCTTGCCAACAGTGACACGTCAGTACTACTCATCGAGCAATCAGCAAACTTTCACCGCAAAGTATGCGCCGAAGGCATGACGCGGCAGGATTGCTCATTCATTTCCGACCGGTTCATGACAACCCCATTTAAACCCGTCACAATCCACCATAATTCTCACACGGCAATTATTGGGAAAACCCACGGTGCCATAGCGACATTTGACAGAAGCGGCTTTCTTCGACAGGGCATGGAGGAAATCAGGAAATTAAAAAACGTTGACGTTATGGTCGGAGCCTGTGTTTCGGACATCATCGACCGTTCGACGCTTCGACTGTCCGACGGCCGGACCATTTCGTTCGATTACCTCGTCGGCGCTGACGGCGCACGGTCGGTCGTTCGTCAATTTCTCGACCTTCCAGTTAAGAATACTGCCGTGGCAGTCCAGTATACCTGTCCAGTCACCCATCCTGACTTCGAGTTACACCTCCGCGATGATTTCGAGAGCTACTTCTGGATTTTCCCGCATAGGTCCTATACAAAAATTGGATGTGGCGCAGAAATCTCCGTCCGATCGCCTCAACAGGCCAGACGGGACCTCGACAACTTCATGAAAATGCATAACTTCCCGATTGAGACATCCACGCTTGAAGCCGCCACATTGACCTTCGACTACCGCGGATATGCCTTTGGAAATATCTATCTTGCAGGCGACGCCGCAGGGCTGATGTCCGGGTTGACCGGCAAGGGCATCTATGCAGCATGCGTTTCCGGGACCGTTATTGCAAGAAACATCCTCGGAGACAGGTCTCAGGATCATCTTTTGAGAAAAATCATTTCCAAGAAAAGAATTCTGGACGGACTCTATGGATTTGTGAGGAATAAAGTACTCCGCCGGGCATTCTTCACGCTCGGAATGCATGTCGTCAGGAACAGGACACTCGCCCGGGCAGTGATGCGCCTGGTCAATTAATTGACCACCGCTGAGTGTAATCTCCATTGTACTATCGACGCAACAGGTGTATCGTTAGATACGATAATGTATTACTATTTCTGAAATGGCAGAGAGACAACCAAAGACCGAAGGACCCTCATCCCTGACCGAGTCACGCCTGAACGAGCGGATTGGCCCCGTTATCATCATACTCATCGGCGTGTTCATCTTCGCTGTTCAGTACTTCAATCTCGGTTCCGTCGGACTATCGGTACCACTCATCCTCGGCGTTATCTTCATCGTCTGGGGCTATGCCGCACGTAACTCAGGACTCTTCGTTCCCGGAGGCATCCTTGGCGGTGTCGGACTTGGGCTTTTGATGCTGACGATGGAAAATGAACTCGTCTCGGAGCTGTCGAAAGTCGGTCTGTTCTTTCTCAGCATGGGCGTCGGTTGGGCGATCATCCCGATTTTCTCATGGTCAATTGGACGCCGTGAGCACGTATGGGCGTACATTCCGGCGGGCATACTCGGAGCGATGGGCATTTTGTTCCTGCTTGGGTCAGCGGGACTTGAAGTATTGGAATTCATAGGCACCTACTGGCCGCTTGCGCTGGTAGCGGTTGGAGTGTATTTCCTTATCAGACAGCGACGAGCGTGATCGGGTCGCCAGGAACGGAGCACACACCTCCTTCTTCTTCACAGTTTCTAAGTCCGTTTTCCTGGCACAGGAAAGAAGGGGCCTTAGGCTTCTTCCGGCAACTTGCCATCCCGGGAGGCTGGACGGAGGCAGTTCTTACGGAACGAACCGAAACGATGATCGCAGAGTTGGAAGCACTCAGGGAGTCAAGAATAGCATTACAGCAATATGATCAAGCAGACACACGTGAACGATGTGCCGAAGTGCCGGATTACCTGAAGGATCACGGCTCAAACGCACGATTTAAAAAGATCCCCGAACTCGCCCAGCAGATCCTCCACATTTTCATCAGGAGAATAGCTAACCGTAAGCCGGATCGCGTTACCCTGCTGACAGAACACAGCGCGTTTACAAGCACTATCGCAAAATCACGCGTGCACGGATGGCAAGCCTCTCCGGTAACCTGGGAGTACTCGAGTGGATTTGTGCAAACAGGACCAGACGATCAATCACATCTCATCGTCACCTGGGACCAGATCATGGAACTTGAAACATTCTTTGAGATGCACATTAGTAGTTGCAGACAGCGGCTGGGAAATGCACAGCCAGTCGGGGCATCGTAGGAAACTATCGGTTGGCGGATTGGACCCTGCTGGAATCGAACCAGCGACCTTACGAATGTGAATCGTACGCTCTAACCAGCTGAGCTAAGGGTCCGAACACCGGTATGTACTGCAAAATTTCCCACTTCCCATACCTGCCCTTCAATCACCGATCTATTTTACCCTGAGGATCAACGTTTTGCCAACATTTCCCAAAAACGATTCCGCCGCCTGATATACCTTCATGACCGCATCATGCGGCCCAAAGTGTCCACCGTGAGGAACCAGCAAGATCTCACACGTCTCGCCTTTGTTCTCTTTGGCATACACGTAGTTCCGTTCCGACACAAACGGGTCCTTCGTCCCCCATACCCCAAGCATCTCAACAGAAGGATTAAGCATGTACCGATCATTTACAATCATTTCGAGAATAGACCGGGCCGACAGAAGGTCAAATTTCGACATAGCCCTCGCATCCTGCCGGTCCAGCGGTGTCCCGATCAATCGCGACAATACTCTCAAAACGATTTGTCTCGTGAGAACTTTGTACACATACGGATTAACACGCTTCAGCGCGGAAACAATAAGCCTGGCTCTCCCGCCGAGAGCCTGCTCTCCGCCCATGACCGGACTGCCCCACACAACCAAGCCCCTCACACGTTCATCGCCGGGAAACAACTCTCCATACTTCGCCGCTATCAGACCTCCCATTGAAAACCCGAAGATCACAACGTTATCGAGGTTCAGAACGTCAATAAGATCCTTCACATACCGCGCGAAATCTCCCATGTTTTGAATCCCCGACAACGGAATTCCATTATGCCCCGGCATGTCGGGCGCAATACACCGAAAGTTCTGCTTCCATCGTTCAATAGCGGGCACCGCCCATGTCTTGTCTACCGCAATACCGTGAAGAATAAGAACTGCAAGCTGCCCACTACCTTCATCGTAGAATTTGTACGACCTGCCTCGGTGCTCGATAAGGAGCTGTTCATATGCGGCCATGGTTATTCGTCATCCGAATCAAGAGATCCGACGGCCGCATCGAAGTCCAATCCGTCACTTTCTTCTTCTCCAAGTGAGCCGGCCGAACCTCCTTCTCCATGAAAAATATCGCCAAGATTTCCACTTTCAATCAGTTCGTCCACGTCGTCCTCGCTTTCAGAACCAGCTGAAACCACATCTCCGATATCGTCCGGATCTCCAGCCCTATCAACAACCACATCGACATCAGTCACCACTTCGTCCTTACTACGCTCGACGACCTTTTCCACCTTCATAGGTGTGTCACAGTTCATGCAATAGATAATCTTTTCGTCCTCCTCGCCACAGTTCGGACATCTCAAAAAAACAACGTTCACTTTTTGCTCAGCGACAGGGACCTTTTTGACCTGTTTGCGTGGTGGTTTTGATTTTTTCTGACGTGCCATATTCTATATTAGCACAAATCAACTCAGGCGCAACAGTTTTCCATGAGGTTGAAGATGCCGGTATTCAAGAGAAAAAATACGTTACATACATCGTAAATCCGCCGTGGTCACCCTATCCATATTTCGGATAACAGCACTTCTTATACTTTTTTCCACTGCCGCATGGACAGGGGTCATTTCGTCCCACTTTCTGTGCATTCACAACCGTTTTTTGTTTCGAAACCGCACCGGGACGGGTATCGACCTGCGCCACGGGGACCGCCGGGGAACGTCCTGCAGACGCATTCCCTCCGGACAGGGCCTTCACCGGGACCGGCAGGGATGCGGAAGTCAGATCTTCCTTTTCCGCTCTCGCTTTCTGCAGATCGGACTCCGGAGCCTGCCTGACGGCACGAACTTTGAAGAACGTCATCGAAACGCCTTTTTCAATTTCTTTCAGTAGCGTGTCAAACAATGAAAATCCCTCGTTCTTGTACTCGATCAGAGGATCACGTTGAGCATATGACCGAAGGTCAATACCATGGCGCAAATCGGTCATCATGTCCAAATGATCGACCCACAACCGGTCTATCGTCTGCAGAATGAGCACACGCTCAACATTGGTGACCGCGGCATCACCCATGGTCAGGATATGGATAACGTACGCCGCAAAAAGCACCTCGTACAGGATCCGTCTCTGGGCATCCGGCTGCGGCTCCTCATAAAATAGCTTCTCCACCGTTTTCCAGTCATCGTATCCAAGTTTCTTTGCCGCGACTTCAGCGAGTTCGACAGGCACAATATTCAAAAATGCGGCCAAAATGTTCCTCTGCTCCATATCGTCGATCGCCGCATCGTCTTTTGTCTGCGATGCGATAACGAAGTCCACCTGCAGAAGGGCAAGCCGCAGTATCCAGAGCCTCAGCGGGCGGCCAAGCTCTTCATTGCTATCCGGGAATTCCACATTCCACGTCGTCGAATCCTTCATAGACACACTGCGCACCAGCTCGAACAACGTATCAGCCACCTCCTGTTTGAAAAAGTTCCAGTCGAAGGAAATGTCCGAAAGTTTCCGAGCGGTATCCGTACCATCATCTTTCGGCGCCATGCTCAAAATAGTCAGGATCCTCCGGCGGAGGTCATAAATAATTTCCCTCTGCTGGTTTAGCACATCGTCGTACTCGACAAGGTGTTTGCGGATATCGAAGTTGTGCGCCTCGACACGTTTTTGCGCCGCCTCGATCGACCGGCCGATCAAACCTGCCTCGATCGGCATGTCCGAATCCATCCCGACCCGTGCAAGAATTCCACCCATCGCATCTCCCCCGAAAATACGCATCAAATCATCCTCAAAGGAGATATGGAAGCGTGAACTGCCCGGATCCCCCTGGCGTCCGGAACGACCCCTGAGCTGATTGTCGATCCGACGCGACTCATGGCGTTCCGTTCCAAGAACATGCAAACCTCCAAGTTCCACCACTCCGTCTCCCAGCGCAATATCCGTGCCGCGGCCAGCCATGTTCGTAGAAATCGTCACGTGGCCCTTTTGCCCCGCCTGCGAGACAATCATAGCCTCACGCTGATGGTTTTTCGCGTTCAACACCTCATGCGCGACACCCTCTTTTTTGAGCATATCCGAAAGAAGCTCCGAGTGCTCGACCGACGTCGTACCGACAAGGACAGGCCGCCCGGTAGCGTTGACTTTCTTGATCTCCTGCACCACTGCCTTAAACTTGCCTTCCCGGGTCCGGAACACGACATCGGGAAAATCCTTACGGACAACCGGCTTATTGGTGGGGATGACGATGACTTCGAGCTTGTAAATTTTGGCAAACTCTTCAGCTTCGGTCAACGCAGTCCCTGTCATTCCCGACAAAGACGAGTACAGCCTGAACAGGTTCTGGAATGTGATCGTCGCAAGTGTTTTCGACTCCCGTTTCACCTCGACACCTTCTTTCGCTTCGATTGCCTGATGCAAACCCTCGCTGTACCGCCGTCCGGGAAGTACACGTCCCGTGAACTCATCCACAATCCTGATCTCTCCATCCTGCACCAGATAATGGTCGTCGCGCTTGTACAGCTCCTTTGCCTTCAGCGCATTATCGAGATGATGCACGAATGCATAGTTCTCCCAGATATTGGGCACATTCAGCATCTTTTCCACCCGCTCGACACCGGGGTCGGTCAACGTCACCGAGTGCGCCTTCTCGTCCAGAAGATAATCTTCATTAAGACGTAATGAACCGGCAACCCGCGCAAACTGACGGTACAGCTCGTTCGAATCTTCTGCCGGGGACGAAATGATCAAAGGAGTACGTGCTTCGTCAATAAGGATCGAGTCGCATTCGTCAACAATGACGTAGTGGAGGACATCCTGCACCCTCTGCCTGAGATCCCGTGCCATATTGTCACGCAGGTAGTCGAACCCGAACTCGTTGTTTGTCCCATACACAATGTCACAGGCATACGCCTCCCGCTTCGAACACTGAACAAGATTGTCACCTTTCATAGAGCTCATGAGCAGTCGTCCCGATTTCTTGATCACGTCATTTCGGTCACTAATGATCTGTTTAGCTTCTTCTCCCTTGATCTTTACGAGCTCAGCGTCCGAAATGAAACGGTACGAGGCCCCGGGGGTGATAATTCCCACCGTCATGCCAAGCGCGTTGAAAATATGCCCGACCCACTCGCCGTCACGCCGGGCAAGATAGTCATTGACCGTTACCAGATGCGCCCCCTTCCCCGTCAGTGCATATAAATACAGAGGAAACACCGCAACGAGCGACTTTCCCTCCCCGGTGAACAGCTCTGTTACATATCCTTTTGAGAGAAAAATTCCGGCAAGCACCTGCACATCGAAAGCCCGGTGTACGACACTTCTGCGCGCCGCTTCACGAACGACCGAGTATGCTGCAGGGAGAATTGAAAACAATTTCGACTGCTCCTCTGCGCGCTCGCGCTCGATATCATCTTTGCGAAGCGGCGGAAGGAACGGATCTCGCAGATCGCGGGCATGCTCGATATCGAACTCCAATTGTGACCGGAACGCGTCGGTTCTGCTCCGTAAATCTTCGTCAGACAACTTCTTTATCTCTTCCTCGAGAGCACTGATCTCATGCACAACCGGCCACTGTCGGCTCAACTGCTTTTCATTTGAATCGAAAAACTTCGAGAATATATTCACCATGACAGGGAGATTATACCACGGCGCGCAATTTCCTCTGCAGAAATATTTCCGTTTAATTTCAGGGAAAAATCATATCCGGCGGATATCATCTGAAGATGAACTCCAACACCGTACGTTTCGTTTTCACAATACTGATATCGGCGGCTGTCTACAGTCTGAACACAACGTGTGCCCACGCCACGGTCCTGACCCTCCCAATCACCGATGACACCTATGTGCAGACATCCGAGCCTGATATGCCCGGCACGACTGAGCCCATCTGTCTGGTTGGATACTACCAGCCGGAATGCCCGGACTTCAGCCCTTGGGACTGCGGACCTCACATCTGCCCTTCGTCATACCGCACTCGTACTTACCTGCACGTTCCTATCCAGGAGCTCACTTACCACGGAATCTATCACGGTGATATCGAATCGGTCAGTCTTCACCTGCACCAGTTCGACATGCGGTCGTGGATTTTCTATCCTGTCGAGGTGCACACATTGGGGCGGCAATGGGAAAGCGGAACCCTTACCTGGAACTCTCAGCCATTCATCGGGCCGGTCGTTGCTACGGTGACAATTTCTCCGTTGATCCCCGTTCAATCGATCGATCTCACTACGTGGGTGCTCGATGTTCTGTCAGGTTCGGCGGAGAATAACGGCCTTATGCTCCGCGCCTCTCAAGAAAATGGCACATCGAGCACCTTCTACTCGTCTGATTGCAGTAGCGTGTCCCTCCCGGTTCCGTGTGAGGAATCATTCAAGCCACACCTGTCAGTGATCTACGACGGCAATACACCTCCGGATCCAGCGCACCTGGTAACGCCGCATGAAAATATGGGCTTCGCGTCCCGCACGGTGGAATTCACCTGGAAGCCAGCAGAAGATGCTGATGACGACACTGTCATGTACAGGCTGGAGATTTTCAGTCCGTCTGACCCTGATACGGCAGTATATGTTTCGGAATACCTGCCCGAAACCATCCACGCTCATACTTTTTCGCACGATGGAATATACACATGGCAGGTTCGCGCGAACGATCAGCATCCATCCGGGGCCGGAGTGTCAGTTTCAGACAGACGGACCGTCACGATCGATACGACGCCACCGGATATTCCTGTTCTTGAATCAGAGCCTCAGTACACCGTAGGCGAAGAAAACACCGTGTATTTCGGTTCCGGGACAGAAGGATCGAACGATGAATATCTTTTTCAAGCCTCGGTGTGCAAAGATTTTTCCGGAGAAGTGAAAACCTCGGCATGGACCAGAGAACAGTCATTCCTGTTTGACGACCTCGCAGACAATGTCCGATACTATTATCGAGCGCAGGCACGCGACATCCACGGGAACATATCCGAATATTCAAGCGTCGAGGCGTCAATTCAGGATGTTTTCTTGAAAATTGAAGGTCTCAATGCTTCTATGTCACCCAAAAACGACAATTCGGACATTACACGCCACGTGTCCATATCAGCATCCATAACTGGAGGAATCCAGCCTTGCTGGGATATTCATATGACCAATTCGGACATTTCCTCGCCGCAGGAACCGTCGGTATCTCTCGCACATGGCTGTGGTTCGGTCATTGACATGCGTATCCCAATTGATACCAATGCTTTCTCTCAATCTGATACTATTTTTATTACCCTCCATGCCACCGATATATCAGGTATCTCAGCACAGACATCCCCTGAGAAAATCGCAATCGTCCCAACGAACACTCACGAATCCGGCAAGGATCGTGAACACGAGGACTCACACAACCCTGATACCGGACACCACGATACGACCACCGAACCTCAAAGCCCCACGGGACGTGCTCTTTCCGGAAATGCATCCTCCGCTCAACCGGTACACTCGCCAACGCACACACGCTCATCAAAAGAAACACCGAGCAACAAGCCCACGCCATGGAGCGATGCACCTGTTTTCAAATGCTCCCTGATAAGAAACATCTCAACTCTTTCAGTTCAGACACAATCATGTACACCCCCCAAACCGAGGATCAGCTCCATTGCCCACAACGGGACCGATGGAAACGGAATATCCCGGATATCCATCACATCGTTTCCGGCATATCCGGTGACCGTGCAGATCACCTATGTCCGCTGTAAACCAAAGTCTTTCTGGGACCCGGGAACGTGGTTTTCCTGCAAACAGGAAATTATCGGACATACAGCCCGGACCGTTATTCCAGCGATCGAATTCACATACCATACCACTCCACCTATCACGCTGTCTGAATACCGCACCTCCAATCCGTACAACAACCGCTTTCAGTTAAACCTCTACTCGTTCTCGGACCCGGCGGGAATACAGATCAAGTTACGCAGTGCGTACCGGATATCACTTCAATTTGGGACGCGTTGGTCGGACATCTATACAGAATCCCCGTGGTCAGACAAGAAAACAGTTCCCAAAAACGCGCACCCAGTCCCACCGCCACACCCGCTTTCGCCGGTTGTAGAACTTCCCGTTGGTGTCACCCAGTGGCACGGGTATACGGCATTTCAGCAGCCCCACACCGGCATCGATTTCGGAGTGACCACTCGGGTGATCACCTCGCCGGCAGACGGCACTATAGAACGTGTCGGCTGGGACTCCTCCAGCGGACAGTGCCTATCGGGAGGTAATTTCATTAAGATACGGCACGATAATGGTCTCTACAGTGTCTTTTTCCACCTTCGTGACACAAAGAGTCCCGACGGACAGCTATGGGAAATAGGAAACCGGGTGCAAAAAGGCACGCCTCTCGGCATCAGCGGAAACACCGGGTCCTGGAACTGCCAGCCGCTCGGCCATCACCTCCACTATGAAATTCGAAGAAACAGCTCGCAAAGCACACACACTGACCCCGTTCCTTTGACAGCGGTCGATTGGAACAGCATCCCGACCCTGAACTGGCAGGCCTACCCCGGCCGCCTGACGGGCGATAATCCTCATCCGTCATTTTGATGGTTCGGTTCCTGAACACAAAAACGCTCGTCGTGCTCTTACTTCTCGTCGTGATCGGATTCACATTCGTGTATCTTACCGTGCCGAAGCCCTTCCAACAGCAGCCGTCCAAACCCCTCCTTTTTCCGACATCCGCATACCCCAATCATGTGCAATGGATCTCGGACGACCAACTGTTGCTCGCAGACGACCGAACAATCTCCCTTTTTGATACCTCCTCCCGTTTGACCACTACAGAGCTGTCCCTGTCCGGAGAAACGGTACTCGATATCAGCGGATCTCCCAATACACTCACCGTGCTCACCGCGACACAACATTCCGTTATCGTACGAAACAAGGCGAATGCCTGGAAAACAACAGCGTTCCCATTCACCCAGGCCCAGTCCGGAATCCTCGGGACGGATACTGCCTGCATCTCCCACCATTCGATCATCACCGATCCCTCCATGATCGCCACAAACGCACTTTTGCTTACAAATGCTCAGGACGGGTGGGGCGTATCCAAAGAAAAAGGATTTCATCTATCACTTGTTCCGACGGTGTGCTCCGGAAAAACGCTCTGGATACCGGCACAGCCGTTTCTAAAGCCCTCCCTCTACCAGTGGGATCTACATCTCGAAGAGCCAAGAGATCTCAGTATTCCAATTTCATTAGAAGGTCTCGCTGAGTACCGCTTTGCCAACCGCTGTACCGGTATCCGCATCGGCACCTCCGTCGCAATCTTCTCACTCGAGGATGGAAGAACAACCACGTTCAAACCGAAGGTCGTACAAACACTCCCCGAAAAACTCGATGCATGGAACCTGACCACAGACTGTCTGCCGGTATATGTAATCGAGGACACCATCACCTACTTCACGCCTGACGGCTCCCATACGGACGTGCACATTCCAAATATGGCCGATCTGCGATTTTCCTTCGTACACCCCTCCCCGTCAATGAACACGTTTGCACTGATTTCCCGGGACGGACAGCTTTGGATTCTTATGCTATAGCCAAAAGCGGTTCATATACGTCTGGGCCAGATCTTCATATTCAGAAACGGCCAAATGAAAAGACTCACGTGCTCTCTCAATTTCACCGCGCGAATCCCACGTATCCTCTCCCGCAGATACACGGTCAACACTGTCTTTTATGAGCTCTACATACTCGACGGACCGGGCGGCGACGTCTTTCTTTGAAGCGGCGAGTTCAGGAAATAATACTTCTAGTGCACGCTCAGAACAGAGAGCCGTTGCTTCTAATTTCTCAAGTGTTTTGTCAATTTCTTCCACTGCTGTTACAACATCTTCCTGTGCTACCCCCTGTTCGGGAAATATGTTCTCAACGGTGTTCACCTGCGCGGCTATTCTGGAAACGGAAGAACCAGTCCCGACGACAGCTGAATTCAGTGCCAGACGGTATATCAAAAGGAAAATCAATACACCAGTGATGGCCACAACAAAAACCTTGGGTAATTCTTGTACCCAGACTGAACCCGCGACATCCTTTTTCACACGAGATTTATCACCATCTCCCATACATAGGGGGAGAAAATAATTACCCCGGCAATAAGCGACACAATTGCGCTGACCATGACCGCACCTGCGCTGACATCCTTTGCATACTGTATCGTAATACGGTAGTCCTTGGATATTGTGTCACAAATCGCTTCAATGACGCTATTGAACGCCTCAGAAACAAGCACTATTGCCATGACGACAAACAGCGTGACCCAGTCGCGGTGAGATATCCCGAAAAGCAAGCCGGCCGCGATAACGGCGAATGCCGACAAAACCTGGATCCGGAAATTGCGCTCATTTTTCAGGATCAGCCGTAGACCCTGAAATGCATACCGTTGGCTTTCCCAATAGTTTTTCGCATCAAAGCGATGGTTTTTTGAGTTCGATCCGCCGTCTCCCTGAACACAGATCTGTTCCGGGCATGAACATGCTTCTGCGGGCATTCTTTCGGAGATGAAAGCTTATTTTTTCTTCGCCTCGACGGACTGCTTCATGAAGGAAT
>JAQVGB010000059.1 GCA_028696915.1 Candidatus Dojkabacteria bacterium
CAGTACACCATAAAAGAAACGGCTTCATTAAATGCAAAGCCGTGCTGACGCGCACTGTCCATCGCAGAAAACCATTGACCAAGCACCATAAAGTCGGCAAACATCACTGCCTCTGCGTCATCAGGATCCTGCCCTTCCTCATAGCGGAACAGCGCGCCCTTTTTCGTCTGCGCATCGTCCTGCTCCGAGAAAATCGAGAGATAATAGTTCATCGTATCCTCTGCCTTGCCATACACGTCACCGGTAAACAGCAATGATGACATAATGAAGGGCCGCTCTTCACCCTCCGGATCCGATAAAATCAGTTGCCACGAAAGACCGTACTTATCCTGCACCCACCCGTAGAACTCGCTGAAATCATATTTCTGAAGCGGCATGAGTATATCGCCGTCGTTAGCCAGTTTCTCCCATATCCGCGACATGTTCTCACGTGCGTTCTTGTCTTTGGAGGGGTCAAAATTCAGGATAAACGAAATCGAAGGATTGAACGTGAATGCCGGTCCCGCATTCGTTGCCATAAAGGATTTGCCTGCGAGTTTGAAGCTCACTATGTCAGCATCACCCGCCGGAGTATCATGGAGCGTTGTCACGCCTTCGACCTTTGAATCCGGAAACAGCGACACATAAAAATCTGCCGCCTCCTTCGCCTCTGTATCAAACCATAGATGTGGCACGATTCTTTCCATAAAAAGAATATCGCACGCCACTATAAGAGGACCATGGGAGATGCGTAGTGTTTGAGGACGAAAGAGAGGGTGGCCGTTGAAGCATGACTCTGAATAAACCTCTTATTCGACCTGTAAACTATATGTGCGGTAGCGATACGAATACGGCTCAGTAAATACCATACCTCGATACGGATCTTCTGTCCGCGATCCGGCAAGTTGGATCTCACTCCCGAGATCAATGCCCCTAAAGGGAGTCTCCCTTAAACTCACAACCGTACTCGCAAACCGCCCGTCCTGCGTCCTTTGCCATCCCCAGTAAATACAAGGATCCGATGACTGACCAGATCCTGCCCCACTGTGAATTACCATCCTTCCTTCTGCATCTGTTTCCGGCACTACGAGCGGTCCATCCGGATCTGTTCTGGTCGAAGGCAACTGCCAAACGGGATAGCGCTTGCCAGTCAAGTATACAAGTGCCTGCAAAAAATCGTCAGGTATTCTTGCCAGCAATTCACGAAGCGATGGTGCTGCGGGGGAATTGCATCTTGAGGCAACACACCGTTCTTCCAACAAAGCGAGATATTCTTCTCTAGATCTTGGTTTTTCGTCCATCGTTAACAGTATTGCCAGTTAATTCGGTAATTATACCAACGGAACACCCAAGAAGACAACACTATGGGTTAATTTCATTCTGTCAACCCCGTCAATAGACCGCTTCACATTGAGCTTCAGTCCCGCCCCGTGTTTGCACAGATCACACTTGTCACCCCGTTAGTCATTAATAAAATCCTCAAGGTCCAGAAACGCTATCTCCTCTCTTGTTTCTTTAAGATCTTTAAAGGTAAATTCCTGAGTGGACGTTTCTTCAATATGAGTCGTGAAAATGATCTTGTACCCGTTACTCCTACAGTACCTGATAAGCCTATTGGTCCTGTCGAGCACCGCCGAGATATCGCCGACAAAATACTCCGACTTTGGGTCTACCCACTCGTTTTCGTAATCGATCAGCAGTAGCGCCTTACTCACACCGTCTATTGTAATACAAATTATTCACGTATGCTTGAGTGCTGACACCCAGTGTCCTATTTTTCTCCTCTACATATCAGGATTAACCTGATACAATTTAACTGTATCTATTGTCCTGATATAACAGGCCATCATACGTACATATGGCACCGTGTATGAACTGCCCCACTTCACACAATAAGCGGTCCTCTCGAAATTCCAGTTCACACCTCGGGTTCTCGCTCGTTGAAATACTTGTCGCTATCGGCATCTTCGCAATTATCGCCGGATCAGTGACCCTTCTTGCGGCGGATTCCTTCCGCGCTTCGTACAATGCGCGAATGCGTATCAAAGCGGTCGCACGAGCACAGGAGGTTTCAAACGCAGTTACTATGATAAAAGATGATTCATGGGGGGCCGTCCTCGATCTGTCCGATGGAGTTCCCAAACACCTCGTTTTCACAGATGGCTACTACTCGTTTGCGGACGGCGAAGAGGAAGACGGCGACCTCACCATATCGACTCTGTTTTCTGATGTATACCGTGATGCAAACAAAAATATTGTTGAGTCGGACGGCACACTTGACCCACACACCAAGGCCGTCACTACAACCGCGTCCTGGACCAGTATCGCAGGGTGGGAAGAAGCGTTTTCAACAACAACGTACATAAATGACTGGAACACGCTCGAATGGGAGGATACCACCGCTGATGATTTCAATCAGGGAACATCTGATCTGGTGGAGATCACCGCAGAGGGAGACGGTTCGATACAACTTTCTCCCAAGCTGTATGCCAACTGGTGCCTTCCAGAACTCATGATCACTTCGTATGACCTGCCGGGAAGCGCGGCAGGTAATGTCGTCATCGCCGACCCCGGCAACATATATGTCGGCACAGGAACGGAATTCGCCGATCCCGGATCGATGGCATTCATGCATATGACTATTGATACCGCCGACCCGCCAAATGTAGACGTGACAGGAACATTCGACGGCTATACCGTCAAAGATATTTTTGGAGAGCCCGGGTATGCGTATATTGCAACAACGAACGATAGCAAGGAAGTCGTCATACTTGATATATCTCAGGTCCCATTCCAGGAAATCGGATACTATGACGCACCCGGGTCTTCAGACGCACTCGCAGTCTACGTGTCCGGAAACCGCGGCTATGTCACGCAAGGACGCGAGCTCCGCGTGTTCGATCTCACCCAGAAAACAGGCGCCCGACCCCAACTTGGAACAATCCGGGCTTCGCCGTTCCAACTTCCATTCATGACAGCCTTGGTCACCGATGTTGTTGTGGTAGGAAACTACGCGTTTTGCTCCCTCTACAACGACTGGTACGAGATGACCATTATTAATGTGTCCAACCCCGCCTCGATGTCAATTACCGATCGTGCCGATTTCAACTGGGCACAAGCAACAGCACTGTTTGCGTCATCCGACGGGAACCGTGTGTACATCGGAACCGGCAGTTCCGGGGGTGCCGAATTCTTCATTATCAATACGACCAATAAGTCAAACGCGACAATCATCAACTCCTACGACACAAATGGCATGAGTGTGAAAGGCCTGTCGGTCATCGAAGGACGTGCTATCCTCGTGGGCCGCAACGGTGAGGAATATCAGGTCGTGGATATCAGCAATGAGCTCAGCCTTTCCAAGTGTGGCGGCATGCAGATGAATGCGGGTATTAGCGATATCGCGACCGTGAATTTCGAAGGCATCCTTTTTTCGTATATCCTGACAGGCGACACCGGAAGTGAGTTCAAGGTCATTCGAGGCGGCCTCGATACCGGCGGAGGATGGGACGGCAGAGGGTATGTCGAAACGGGAACATTCATTTCGCGTGTCTACGACACGGGAAGTGATAGCGCCAGCTTCTACTATGTTGACTGGGACGAGATCCTTCAGGAAAACACCGACATTCAGATTCAGTACCGGACCGGACCGCTCTCAAATCTCTCCGGCAGATCGTGGATGGGACCCGATGGGACAGACACAACGTTTTTCACCGACCCTGCAGGAGCAATCCTGCCCAGCCAGCTGAGCGGTAATCGGTACGTACAATACAAGATCGTCATGAGTTCGGATACGGACCACACTCCGGTATTCGAAGGAATACGGACAGAGTATCAGTGAAGCTAACGAAGGGATAGAAAATACCCTCAGCTTGGGAAAATGTCTAAGGAGGCAAAGACCCATCCATTCTAATCTTCACTCCGCGACCTGCGCCACCACTCGTTGAACAGCCGCATCACCTCCGGATGGTCCTCGACCAGCTCTCGCTCACCCACATCGTCCAGCCGGACCCACTCATACACAGCATGCTCGTCCGATCGTATCTGCACGTCCGGTTTTCCGGACAATTCACAATAGTACTGGAAATAATCGAATTGCTTGCCCGACGAATCGACCCAGAACTGCCCGAAAAGCTTCATCTGACCGGGGGCCAGTGCAATCCCGGTTTCCTCGAGAACCTCCCGTGCCAAAGCGACTTCAACATCCTCCCCCTTGTTCAGCTTCCCTCCGGGACTACCCCACCTTCCGCCCTGAGATTTCCCAGCCAGACGAAGAAGCAGAAGGGTTTCATCACGAACAATAATAATGCAGGTCGCCACCGTGAAAACTGGATTAAACTGCGACGGTCGTTGAGAATACAGCACGATGTGAAATAGTCAGGTTAGATGCAAGACGCAGGGTGTGCACAGAAAAGCAATAATCCACTATCGTCTGATATGTCTTTTCAAGAAAAGCCTCTCGGATATTTTGAGTATGTGTGCGGCGCCGATGTCCCAGTCATTATTAATTTTTGAAATCGTTATCCCCCGCAAAATCCCCTGCAGTTCCATAAAAATCGATTACCTCCACAATACCATATCGTTAGATCAAGCACGAGGGTCAGAACTCCTCAAAAAAGACATGAGATCTTCCCCGTCATTATCACACAAAAATGATGAAGCACGATGATACAATTCCTCTGTGGTCAGCACACGAATCGTCAGAACCGCCCTCGGCGTCATAGCGTCTGTGGCAGTCCTCTACCCTGCCGCCGTCTGGTTCCAGAACTCCCGTCCGGACATTCGCTCAATGTCTCTCAACGACCTGTTCCCTGTTTTTGGGCTCATCGCCTTCTCGCTCATGTGGCTGCACATAGTAGGGGGTGCGATGCGCACATTTCTTGAAAAATACATCAATTTCGGGAATTTCGTCAGCAAAACGTCGATCGCCGTTCTCATTCTCATCCTGCTTCACCCGCTTCTGTTCCTCATCGACCTGGCCCCTGCACAGATTGTCAGTGTTTTCACATCGGGACAGCCTGTCTACCTCTGGCTTGCACTCATCGCCTTAATCATTTTCGTAAGCTACGACATCGCAAAACTGTTCAAAACAGGGAAATTTCTCAGCGCACATTGGCACGCGGTCAAGTTCATCAGCACACTCGCCTTCTTCCTGATCTTTTTCCACTCGCTGGGACTGGGAACTGACCTGCAGAGCGGACCGTTGCGGTATGTGTGGATGTTTTACGGAATTACTGCCGCACTCGCGACACTGTACACCTATGTGTTAAAAACGCCCGAGGAAAAGAGAAAACCTTACCCTTAGCCTTACGCTCGGCCTTATCGTTAGCCTTACTCTACGATAAGCGTTCCTACCATGCCCAACTGCCGGTGATTGTTGACACTGCAATAGTACTCGAACGTTCCCGCCTCATCCGCCACGAATTCAACAACATCCGACTCCCCGGTGGATACCCGTTGGGTCCTCACATCGAATGCATCAATGACCAAATCATGAAGTCCTTCTTGACTGGTGAATTCGATCCTGACCCTATCGCCGCGTTTCACACGGATTTCTTCAATAGAAAAATCGTATTCAACACCGGTAATTTCCAGAACTTTTAGCTCGCCC
>JAQVGB010000060.1 GCA_028696915.1 Candidatus Dojkabacteria bacterium
AGCAAGTCGTGGGGTTTGCCCATCAACTGCAAAGCCTTGAGAATATTTTGAAAAATCCCAAGAAGCGAGGAATTCTCGGTGAATTTTTCCTCGAGGACCTGCTGGGTGCGGTCATGCCGCAGGGCACGTATAAACTTCAGTACAAATTTCTGGATGGAGAAATCGTCGATGCGGCACTAATCATCAAAGACAAGATCATTCCAATCGACGCGAAATTTTCACTTGAAAAATATAATGAAATTCAGGAGGAGAGCGACAAGGCCCGGCGCGAGGTTCTGGAGCGCGAATTCAAAAGTGACCTGAAACTGCGCATCGATGAAACATCAAAGTACATCCGTCCGCAGGAGAACACAACCGATTTTGCGCTGATGTTCATCCCTGCCGAAGGCATTTTTTATAATCTGCTCATGTACAAAGTGGGTTCGGTGAATGTCTCAGCCGAAGACCTCATCAACTACGCATTCAAGAAGCGTGTTGTCATTGTTTCGCCCAATACATTTTTCGCGTACTTACAAACGATACTGCAAGCGCTCAAGGCACTCCAAGTCGAGGAGACCGCAAAGGACATTATCGCCGGCGTACGCAACCTGAGCCGCCATCTCGAGAACTACAACGAACACATGCTGAGGCTCGGGAAGCACCTGGGAACAACGGTGTCAGCCTACAACAAGGCATCCGGCGAGTTCGGCAAACTCGACCGCGACGTTTTGAAGATTTCCGGAGTGGAAATGCAGACAGACCAGATGCTTCTTGAAAAACCGGAGGAAGTGGTGGCGTAGGGGGGAGCCGCTGTGCTCGTCACTTGTAATACGAAACCTTCCCTGCCCTTGTGATTCTGCCCGCCTCATGCTCCCACCACGGAGTATCACGAACTTGAAACTTTATGTCGCGCCGTGATTTATCCCAATCATTCCCGTAAAGAAGAGTCATACAGATATCTCCGTGCACATCCAAAACCTGTCCATCTTCAACATAAGGCTGAAGATCAGATTTCTTAATAATCACAAACTCTTCATGTTCGTCTGAAACAGTTATCTCTTCTAGTTCTTCTGGTGTTATTCGATATACATAGAAAGCGACAATTCGCCTATCAACAGAACGAAAAGTGGCAAAAGGGACAAGAGATTCTCCAGAAATTGGTATCCCCATTTCTTCTCTAAACTCGCGCACCGCGACATCCTGACAATTTTCGTCAGTACGATCTACTCCACCACCAGATAAATCAAGAATTCCAGCTGGATACAAAAGTTTTCCGTTACTTGCGTAAACCGGGTCAGGCCTCCGAAGGAACACTATTCCTACCTCATCATCTAAATCGAGTAACGGAATGACATATACCGCTTTCACTATTTCGCTTTGCTCCATGAATATCCACTCGCCAAAGTATTTTCATAATCATCTCTTGTACCCATCGATATATATCTGAACCCACTGGACACCGGAACTACACGTACAAGTTTTTTATCTTTCGACACCCTCTCTACCAAATCGTCAAGACCAAAAATCCCCGTGAATACATTCGGCTCAACATACTCAAGGATCTCTCTCTGGAAAAAATATGCTCCAATTGCATCGAGCGTATTTGTCTCATTGCCTTCTGCAAGTCTCCTCTCACGAATCCTCAGAATTTTTCCGTGTTTATCTACTCCAAGCGGATTGTTATCCTCTCTCTTAATGCCAAGAATACGAAAAATTTCCCTCGGCTCAAACCGATCTGTTAGCTCATCAATCAGTTCTTGATTAAAATCCAGACATGTATCACCGTTAATAGCTAGGATTCCTTTCCTATGCAATAACATTTGCGCATTCTTGAGTCCTCCACCATGACCCAGAGGTTCTGGCTCGAAGACAAGCTCAACGGAAATTCCAAGGGCATCATTAATCCTTTGTTGGTATATCTCAAAGTACTCCCTTCCGTACGAATAATTAACAATAACAGATTTCACACCGGCAATTCGAAGTTTTTCACAAATTTGGTATAGCATGCACGTACCATCACGGAAAGGAAGTACTGGTTTTGGAATAGTTTCCGTATATGGCCGTAAACGAGTACCCAGACCGGCACAAAATATGAATACATCATGCTTTTGCATTTCTCATGCAGAATCACAAGTTGGACACAGTGTCTAACGAGAGGAAAAGAAATTCATTACTCGGATTAGTCTAGTCTATCCCCCCACTCCAAACACCTCACACGCATTCTCATGCATCTGTTTCCACAACCGTGTAACCGGCACGCCTTTGCGCTTTGCGACAAATTCCGCGGTTTCAGTGATAAAGACCGATTCGCAAACCTTTACACCTTGGGCGCGGAGCGAATTTGGGACAAGAAACGGGGCATCCGTCTCCAGCAACAGACGCTCCAGCGGTACTGCATCAAGTAAATCTCTCACATTGTCCGCATTTTTGTAGGTAACAATTCCATTGAACGATACAAAAAATCCAAGACCAAGAATATCGTCAAGATACGAGCGCGACCCGGTATAGCTGTGGAAAAATCCCTTTACACAGCCTCCGTTTGATTCCACCAGCAATTTCAAAGCGTCGGCCTCCGCCTGTTTATCACCGTGCTCGTCCCTGCAATGAATAACCAGCGGCAAATCGAACTCGGCCGCAAGCTCGATACAGCCGGCAAACAGTTTCCGCTGAAGCTCAAATAACCGCTCCCGTTCAGAAATTCGCTCGTGTTTAACCCAATAATAGTCCAAACCGCATTCACCGACGCCGACAATCTGCGGATATTTCGAAAGCGTCCGTCTCAGTTGACCAAGATGCGTCTCGATCCAAACTTCATCAATACCACGGCAATACAGGTCACAACCGGGAACTAGCAATTCCGGATGAAGACCTGCTGTAGGGAGGATCTCGGGATGGGTGTGCGCCTGGCTTATGACCTCACAGATGGAAGAGGGATCGGTTGCGCTGTTGATAATGTGTGTACCACCTGCGCTTCTAAACCGCTCGATAACAGAATCCAAATCGTCCGCAAGCTCGGGTAGGTACAGATGGGCATGGGCGTCTATCATACGCGATCGATATAGAAAATAAGTGTCGCCAGAAACTATACCACACCGGCAATTCCAATGGGTGTACTATTTTACCATCTCCTGTATACTGAAAAAGAACGGTATCGACATATAACCAGGCAAATCCATGTCGCCATTCATGATGACTCAACAGCCGCCGCCCGCTCCAGAAGGGGAAATTGATCACACTCCCAACACAGAAGAACATCCACAACCAGAAAACCCTTCGCGAGAACTTAACTGGGCAAACCTTGAACCAATTTCCCAGACACCTTCGGCCGAGCAAGAACAGACGAGAAAAACGCTTTACAAATACCGAATGCAGTTACTATCCGATCAAATTCCTCCGGAAATTCGAGAAACACTTCGACTCACCGATTCAGATTGTAACGCACTTTCTAGGTACAAGTGCATCACCACTGTCTGGTCAACGAGAGAGCTTCCTGATGCAATGGCTTGGTACGAAGCAATGCGGACAAGACCCCGTCGAAGACCACAAGACCGAAAACCCGTACACATAACAATCCTTGCTTCGGGCCTCGCGTCCAACGAAAGCGAATGGGAAATTGAACCAGACTCGCAAACTGATCAGCAACAGACAACCCCAAAACAAACACCCGACACATCATTTCTAGCGGCACTTCATGATGCCTATGTCACAGATATGCTGGATGATATGAGAAAAGAATCAGAATCCGGTAACAATCCAGACCTTTGTGAAACTGACTTCATGTTCTGGGCAATCGCCAGTCCAGGATTTGGCGGATCAGAATTGGTTAATAGGGAAGACGCAAATACTGAGACATGCGGAAGCAACCCCTATGCCCGTTATCTCGAACGGCTTTGCCATGCCTATGATATTCCTCCAGACCAAACCGTCTTCATCGGACACTCACACGGAGCCGAAGCCGGAGAAAATGACCTTTTTACCACGGGACAGGAAATGCAAAAAATCTGTCTGAATCCGTCATCAGGAAGTTCAAGAGACCTCGCATTCCAACCAGTCTTTCGACTATTGCATATCCTGTCCCAGATTGCAGACACAGCGGATTTATTAAGCAAGCGTCTGGGAACAGACTACCTTACTGATAGAGCTATCAGTAAACTTAGAGTCGCAGTTACCGCATATTTTGTTGGACTGCCAATCCATGAATCACGAGCCAATGCACTGCAACAATCATTGGTAAGAATGCACCTCCATGAAATGCGAACAAACACCCCCGCATTTTATGAAACGCTAAAAAATCTCACCCTTCCAAGCGGTCCAGAAGATATGCGGAGAGACACCACTAACATAAGTGTCGTTGCAAGTACAAATGACAGGTTGACCAGACCGGACCATACAGTCAGGAGTTTCAGCGAGCTAATAAAACAACTTCAAGAGAAAGGCGTGACACCAAAAGCCGGAGAAAATATTCTGAACGACCATGTGGTTTTGGGCGGTCATGACGCCGTATTTCACCTGCGTAGTGCTCAAAGAACCGCAGTACAAGTAGCCGCAAAAAAAATGGAAACCGTCAGAAGCCGCGACAGAACAAGACCCGTACAATATCCTGGTTTCTCTGCACGTGCGGCATAATTACTTAGTCAACTCATCCGGTAAACACTGCTGGCCGCTTTTCTTCCCTTTGACATCGTGGTCGTAGACATAGCCTTTCCCATATCCGACTTTTTTCATAAGCGGTGTAACCGCATTACGCAGATGCAAGGGCACCGGTAAATTGAGAGTCCGTTTCGCCTCCTCAGCCGCCTCACCGTAGGCGGTATAGGCAGCGTTATCCTTGGGAGCTCTAGCCAGATACATTGCAAGCTGAGAAAGATGCACGGTGCATTCCGGCATGCCGATCTTACTGCACGCATCAAACACTGCATTCGCTAGGATCACCGCCTGCGGGTCGGCGTTACCAACATCTTCAGCGGCAAACCTCAGCATCCGTCGAGCAACATAGAGCGGGTCTTCACCTGCCTCAAGCATCCGAGCCAACCAGTACACCGATGCCTTCTCA
>JAQVGB010000007.1 GCA_028696915.1 Candidatus Dojkabacteria bacterium
ATCGTCCATATCGCTCCCGGGTGCGGCGCGGAAGACTATGATCTCGGCAAGGAGGTTGGAGCGGACATAACGCTTTCACCGCTTGATGGAAGTGGTCACTTCGTGGATGGGTACGGGGATATGGTCGGGAAATTTGCGCACGATGTGACTGACGAGGTGATCGCGTATCTGAAGGAACAGGGATCGTTGTACAAAACCGAAGAGATAACCCACAGCTATCCTCACTGCTGGCGGTGCGGCACAAAGTCGCTGTTCCGTCTTGAGGACAACTGGTTTATCAATATTGAGAAAATCCGCGCGAAGTTGAAAGAAAAGGCCGCAGATGCGAAATGGATCCCCGAATTTGCAGGTTATCGCATGCAGGACTGGCTGAACAACATGGGAGACTGGATGATCAGCAGAAAACGCTTCTACGGGCTTTCACTGCCATTTTACGAGTGCTCTGCATGCGGAGAGCTGGTTGTGGTCGGAAGCAAGGAAGAGCTGAAAGAGCGTGCGGTGAATCCCGAGGTCGTCGACTCGCTTCCGAGCCTTCACCGGCCATGGATCGACGAAGTCGCTATCACGTGTCCCTCCTGTGGCAAGGAAGTTCGCCGGATCCAGGATGTGGGTGACTGCTGGCTCGATGCCGGAGTTGTGCCGTTTTCGACACTCAAGTATTTCGAAGACCGGTCCTACTGGGAAAAATGGTTCCCCGCCAATTATATTATTGAGATGATAGAACAGGTCAGACTGTGGTTCTACTCGATGCTTGTGTACGGAGTAATGTTTGAAAACGAGGTTCCGTACAAAGTGGTTGGAAACTACGGAGAAGTCCGTGACGAAAACGGTATCCGCTTCAGTAAATCGAAAGTCAACTACATTCCCTTCGATGAAGCGGCTGAGAAAGCGGGGAGCGATGTCATCAGATGGGTGTATGTCACACAGTCACCGGGAACAAATCTGCGGTTTGGTTGGAGTGTGACCGAGGATGTGCGACGACGGTTTTATCTGCCGGTGTGGAACCTGTACTGTTATCTTGTCACCTATGCCAACCAGCACGGGTTTTCCCCTGACAAGGTACAGGACACGGGAAGTGATTCGGTGATGGACCGATGGGTATTGGCTGAGCTTAATGAAGTTATCGAACGTGTGACCGAAAGTCTTGAGGCGTACGATGCATCGACCGCAAGCCGGAGAATTGAGCAGTTCGTAACCGATCTGTCCACCTGGTATGTCCGACGGTCGCGTGACCGGTTCATGAAGGGCGATTTGCAGGCGCTGAGCACGTTGTATACCGTTATGACAACGCTGGCGAGACTTCTAGCACCGTTTACTCCGTTTATCGCGGAGGAGATGATGCGCAACCTTCGCAGGAAAGACGATCCGGAAAGCATTCACCTTGCTGATTTTCCGGAGTCAAATTCCTCATGGGCAGATCCGGAGCTCACAAAGACAATGAAACAGGCGAGAGCTGTTGCCGCGTTGGGTCAAAGTGCTCGGGTTTCTGCGGGCATCCGCGTCAGACAGCCATTGTCGGAATTGCAGGTGAGCGGTGTTGCGCTCGAGGACGAGCTTTTGCGGATCATTGCCGACGAAATGAACGTCAAAACGGTGACAGCGGTCAGGAAGGTCAATGAGGCCGAGCATTGGGTGGTCCAGAAGGACAAAGCGCTCACGGTCAGTCTCAATACCGAGCTTTCTGGCGAGTTAATGGTCGAGGGGCTGTTCCGTGATGTCGTGCGGAAGGTCCAGCAAAGCCGCAAAGATGCAGGTCTGAAACCGGGCGAGCCGGTAAAAGTGACGATCGTTTCTCAGAACGATTCGGTCCGTGAATTGGTCTCACAAAAAAATGAGGAGTTGAAACAGAGTGTATCGGCAAGCGACGTCGTTTTTACCGACGCGGTGCCATCCGAAGGCTCTCGAGAGCACGGCATTTCTGTTACAATTGACTAATGCGAAAAGACTGGCTGTTATTCATCGATATCGTCTTATTGATGGCGATCGGTCTGACGACACTGATCTCGACGGTTATCGGATCGGAGTCACTCCTGACCGGCGGGGGAGTGGTGAACAAACAACTGATCTTCATCATCGTCGGATTGACGGCATATTTTTGTGTGTCGTACTTCGATTTCCGTTTTACAGCCCATCCTCAGGTCTTGCTTCCGGTGTACCTTGTGATCCTCGCAAGCCTTATCGCATTGCTTTTTTTCGGGGTAGAGATTAACAATGCCAAACGGTGGATCCTCATCGGCGGGATTCAAATCCAGCCATCGGAGTTCATGAAATTGGTGCTGATTTTGGTCAATGCATGGATTTTCACCCGAAGGAAACGGTACAACGTGTACTTGCTGGCGGGTCTTTCATTCATTGTGACTGTTATTCCGGTCTTTTTCATATTCAAAGAACCTGACGCAGGCACGGCGATTGTGATGATGGGCTTCTGGGCGGCAATGGTGTTTTTTATTATTCCAGACCAGGTTCGGACTCTTCTGGTCGTTTCTACGGTAATTCTTGGTATTATTGCGGTTAACCTATTCCTTTCGGGCTTGTTGGTGGGCGGTGCGGTTACGGCGTTGGTCCTGTTGACGGTGGCGCTGTTCCTCATCATCCTCAGGAAGGTGCCGGTTGTGCTTGCTGTTATTATTCTTGGTGCGTCTGTCCTTCTTGGTTTTGGAGCACGATATATGTGGAACGATGTGCTTGGACAGTACCAGCGTGATCGCATTGAAGTATTTTTAAACCCCGAGGCACACCTGCAAGATAAAGGATTTCAGGTTGACCAGTCGAAAGTGGCGATCGGGTCGGGGATGCTTTATGGAAAAGGGTTTGGACACGGGACGCAGAGCAAACTACAGTTTTTGCCGGAACACCAAACCGACTTCGCGTTTGCCGCGTTTGCCGAGGAGTTCGGGCTTGTGGGGGTGCTGACTTTGTTTGTGCTGTATGCCTTCCTCCTGGTGCGTATCCTGGCCACCGCGCTGACTGCAACCGATGAATACGGAACCCTCATATGTATCGGCCTTGCAAGCAAATTGCTTATCGAGGTTTGTATTAATGTTGGAATGAACCTTGGGGTTACACCGGCAACCGGAGTACCTCTGCCTCTTATCAGCGCGGGGGGTAGTATTATGCTTATGACTCTTGTTGGACTGGGGATGGTTCAGAGTGTCAGACTTCACCGCGAGATTGAAAGTTAAGGAATAATTGACACTATACGTACCCCTACGCTAGAATAGCCCTGTTATGAAAAACAACTTCGCAGTCGTCGGTTTAGGCGGCACACAGCATATCGTATCGATAGGGGATGAAATCGTGGTTAACCGCCTTGAGGGAAAGAAAGGCGACCGTATCAATCTCGACGACGTCTTTCTTCTCCAAGATGATTCGAAGGTCACCTTGGGCACTCCGGTCCTTCCGGTGTCGGTCCAGGCCGTCATTGTGGAGCACCTGAAGGGCCCGAAGATTGATATTTTGACGTACAAAGCCAAGGCACGGTATCGCCGGGCAAAAGGACACCGACAACTTCTCACAAAGATCTCTATCACAGTAATTGGAAAAGCGGCTACATCTTCGACCAAAGCGTCAGCTGACACATCCCCCGAAAAATCACGGAAATCCGCCTCACCGTCAAGCAAGCCTGCTTCAGTCAAACGACCGTCTGCAACGTCAGCATCAAAAAAAAGGGTTGACCAGAAGAAAAAATAATCGGGGTCCTCTCCCATGGTGTACTTTTTCACTCCCGGGCGCAAATGGCATCTCTCTCGTGCTGAACTCATCCGCGCTCTTCAAACAGCGGGCCTTCGGTTCGTCGAAACAGCTTCAAACGAACAGGTTTTCCTCTTCGATATCGCCGCAGATCCGAATATGATGAAGGCGTTTTTTGAACGACTCGGCGGATTCATCCGGTTCGGAGAGGTTCTCGAAGATCCATTCGATTTCCTTGAAGCACACTTCACCGGCGGGGAAGCGTCCGACCGGCGTGTGTTATATGCGGTGTCGGTTTTTCAGCCCAGTATTTCCAAAAAAGACAAAATTGAGAAAAAGATGAAGCTCGGGATGGCCATCAAGAAGTGGCTTAAGGAAAAAGGATACCGATGCCGTTTTGTTTCAAAAGGAAGTGATCCTGAGTCGTCTCTTGTGCTTTTGAAAGAAAATGACGTTATTGCGCGGGGATTTGAACTGGTGCTTGTTACGCATCCGAAACGACATGAGCCGTTATGGGGAAGGACCCTGTCTTACCAGGACTATGCGTCATTCTCGAAGAGAGATTACGACCGTCCTGCGGTGAATAAGAAAAAGGGAATGATACCGCCGAAACTTGCGCGGATGATGGTCAATCTTGCCGGTAAGCCAGAGGGAAGCACGGTGTGGGACCCATTTTGTGGAAGTGGGACAATCCTTATGGAGGCGCTTCTGCTCAAACAGAGAGCAGTGGGATCTGATATTGACCCCGTTTCGATTGAGGAAACGAAAAAGAACCTCGAGTGGACGAGCAACGAATTCTGGATTTCACATCGTCAGTACTCGGTGTTCAGGCATGATATTACGCAGGGTATGCCGGAGGAGCTTACGTTTGACTGCATTGTGACCGAGCCGTACCTCGGTCCGGTGCTTCGAAAATCAATAAGCATTAACCAGCTGGAGCAGATTATCGATCAGTTGACTCCGCTGTACACGGCACTGGAGAACGTCCTCCTTGACGCAGCTAAAACAAAACCCGTGACTGCAGTGTTTGTCGTTCCGAGCTTTAAGACGGAGCACGATTGGTTGGATATGGAAATCCCTCTGCCGTCAAATGATAAAATTCGCGATATAACAGCGGAAATCAGTTCACAGCCCTTGCAATGGGACCGTCCGCATAGTATCATCAGACGTACTGTTAAGATTGTTCAAGCGGGAAGTTAGATGGCACATCTGAAATCAGCAGGATCAAAAGCGCATCAAGGCGTAAATATTGTAGGTAAACGGCTTGGACTGAAGCTCTATGATGGTCAGTTCGTCAAATCCGGGAATATAATCGCCCGTCAGCGGGGCACGGTCTATCATCCAGGCAAAAACGTGCGGCTTGGCAGGGATTTTACACTGTACGCCGACAGTGAAGGAGTTGTGAAATTCCGGAGAATGACCGGAAACAAACGAAACCGATATTGTATTGATGTTCTTCCGCAGGAAGAACCACAAGGAGCGTAACCCAGCATTCGTATGCCGCGTCAACGGACACGCTATATTCATGTCGAGAGCAAGAACGCCCTTCTCGAGCTACTCTATTCGGGCGCCGATTTCATAAAGATTTTTGTCGCAAACCACGCGTTCCGCGATCCCAAGACGAAAAAAATCATCGAAGCAGCCCGTCAGCGCGGTATTCCCGTAGAGCGCATCAACAGGCGCAGATTGGACCGGCTTGCACGAACTTCTACCTGTGAGGGCCTGATCGGACTCAAACCTGCCCCGAAAGAGGTTCCCCTCAAAGAGATACTCAGACAGATTCGTGAGACACGCAAGCGGATCTTTGTCCTGCTACTCAATGACGTCAGCTACATGCAAAATATCGGAGCTCTATTGAGAACTGCATTTGCCTCCGGGGTGGATGTTGTCATCATCCCCAAACGGAAAGATTCGCACCTGACCGAAGATGTCACGCGGATATCAAAGGGAGCAAGCGAGCGTGTTCCAATCGTTCAGATGAACCTTTTTCAGGCGATCACTATGTTAAAAGACGAGGGTGTTTCGATTATCGGGGTTCACATGGAAGGCACACCGTATCATGAGGCGGATCTTCGCGGTGATGTCGCGCTTGTGCTGGGAAACGAAGAGATTGGCATTTCCGCACGCATCCTTCCGCGATGCGATAGCGTGGTGTCGATCCCGATGGAGGAAGGTCTTGACTCGCTCAATGTTGCCGCCGCCGGGGCAATTGTCATGTTTGAAAAGAAGCGGCAGGATTCACAGAAGTAGGGTCTACATTCTGCAAGACGTGGTTGATGCCTCTATCCGACAACTTTCCTGAGTATTTCCTCAAGATCGTCCGAGCTTCGGTATCGTATGACAATCTTTCCGCCGCCTTTCAGTTTCATGATCGAAAGTTTCATGCCCAGATGCCGTCTGAGGCGTTCCTCTATTTCAAGTGACCTCTTATCGAGCCTGCGTGGTCTTCCTTTTGCTGCTTGCTCTATCCCCTGAACGATCGTTCTGACAAGCTCTTCTGTCGCATGGACAGATAGATTTTTGCGAATTACCGCGTCCGCGGCTGCAATCATGGAGTCAGGATCCTGGATCCCAAGTAGTGCACGTGCATGGCCTTCCGAGAGAATGTTGTCTAGCACCAGTTGTTTGATCTTTTCAGGGAGTTTGAGCAAACGGATCTTGTTGACGACGGCGACCCTGCTGAGACCGACTTTTTTGGCAATGTCAGATTGGGACAGAGAGAACTTTTCGCTGAGCTGTTTGAAGGCAAGTGCCTCTTCAATCGGGTTCAGGTCCTGCCGCTGGACATTTTCGATAACAGCCATCTCGAGCATTTGCTTCGGAGATGCCTCACGGACAACAACCGGGACGGTTCTTTGCTGAGATAATTGAGCTGCACGAAGCCGGCGTTCTCCGGCGATGAGCACGAAATCCTTGTCACCTCGTTTTGTGACGATAAGTGGTTGAATAATGCCATTTTCTCTAATCGAGTCGGCTATCTCGATCAAATCTTCAGGCTTAATGGTCATCCGGGGCTGGTGCGGGTTGGGCGAGATATACTCGATCGGGAGGTTGGGAATATAGCCCTTTGACGACATATCGAGCGATTCTGTCGATATCAGTGCGGAAAGTCCCTTTCCAAGGGGGCTGGTTTTGACTGCGTCCGAGGAAGTGTTCACCGGTTCTATTGTACCTGATTTTTAACTAAAACGTTTGGCAAATTCCTTTGCCAGATCCTTATACGCGCGGGCGCCTGAAGAAAGCGTATCGTATATGTCGATCGGCTTTCCGTGGGACGGCGCTTCCGAAAGCTTCACATTTCGGGGGATAATGGTCTCGAACACCAATCCCTTGAAGAATTCCTGTATCTCGCAAGCGACACTCGCGGATAATTTTGTACGAGAATCGAACATAGTCAGTATAACACCTTTGATCTCCAATGTCGGATTGAGGTTTTTTACAATGCGGACAGTTTCGATCAACTGTCCCAATCCCTCAAGCGCAAAATACTCACATTGAATGGGAACAATGATCATGTCGGCCGCCACAAATGCGTTGATGGTCAGCAGTCCAAGTGACGGCGGACAGTCGATAAACACGTAATCGAATGGTTCATTAAATTCGCGTAGGGCGTTACGCAGAATGCTTTCTCTGGCAAGCTGGCTGACGAGCTCGATCTCGGCGCCCGCAAGCGAAAGATGTGCAGGAACGAGGTAGAGGTTCTTGATTGCTGTCGGAACAAACACCGAGGACAGCTTTTTGTTTTCGGTCAACACATCGTAAATGCTTGGGTAAGGCGATTCCGTAGACTGCGACCAGTCGACTTTGTTGACTTTCTCGTAGCCGATTCCGGAAGTCAGGTTCGACTGCGGGTCAAGATCGATCAGTAGTACTTTTTTGCCAAGGTGGGTAAGTGCAGAACCGAGATTAATGGCGGTCGTAGTCTTACCTACGCCTCCCTTCTGGTTTGCAATAACAAAGGTCTGCATATTGATGGTGTGCTATTCTGAATAATCCGGCCTCGGCACTAGTTTCATATGAGAAAACGGCCAGTAAATAAATAGTGCCCGGCCTTTTATCTGCTCCTCTTCAATCGGGCCGAAAGACCGTGAATCGGAGCTGTGGTTGCGGTTGTCTCCCATCACAAAGTATTTACCCTCCGGGACCGAATACACCTGCCCCTCCTTCAAGAACGCTCCGGGATCGGTGTACACACCTGCGTCCAGATACTCAGACTCGTCAAGGGGTTCTCCATTCACATGCACGGAACCGTCCCTGACCTCGACCGTATCGCCCGGGCCACCGATGACCCGCTTAATGTAGTCGTCGGTCTCAGTCTGTTTGAAAATGACAACGTCCCCTCGATTTGGTGAATTCAGGTGATAGGAAATCTTGTCGGCAAGCAGATACTCGCCGTTCCAGAAGCTGTCCTCCATGGAGCGCCCGATAACCTCGTGGGGCGAGGCGACGAACAGATAGACAAAAATAACAATAGCTCCGGCGATCACAAGGGTCTCGACGATGTCATACACGCCGCGGACAAAGCGTCGTGCGACTCTTTTGGCTGCGGATTCCTGTTTGATGATTGTCTCGTCCGGTAGCATTCCTTCCATGTGATAGTGGCAGATTTAACTAAGGTCCAAACGGATACTTCGATTATACGCTCTTGACCGGGCTTTGCCTATACAAGGCGGGCGTGTCCGGATTCTACACTGATCGAACGACAAAAAACTCGTCTGGAACGACCCGCGACGTTATTGTTTGTCCGTCGCCCACCTCCCCTGTTTCCCCTATAGGTGGATGGGATTGCCGCTACGGGGAATCGAACCCCGGTTTACGGGATGAAAACCCGTTGTCCTAGGCCACTAGACGATAGCGGCGTACATTTCCACACGATTGTACACGCTCATGCCCGTTTTGAAAACTCTTCCGCTTCGCGGAAAGTGGCGCGGCGGTAGCAGTCTGCGGTCCGGTCATACACAAACATACGTCTGCAGGAGCAGATCACAATTTCTTCTGTACCGTTGAATGCATGCTTCTGCATTTTATCAAGCGGTGCGGTGCACCCGGGACACAGTCGTTTCGCAAGCAGTACACGCTGGAACGGTGCGATAAGATTTTTAAATGTTTTCATGACGTTTCGGTTCAAATGTTCAAGTTATGCTCGTCTTCTTCGTGTTCTTTTCGACGTATTTGTTCTCCAGGTCAGCTATTATATGACAAAATGATGTCGTTGTGATCATCGATGTGCCGAGGAGAGGACTCGAACCTCCACAGGATATGCTCCCACATGGTCCTAAGCCATGCGCGTCTGCCAGTTCCGCCACCTCGGCAGGGTAAAATCCTCAAATTTCAGGAGGTGAACGTAATGCAGGAAGATTATATCACCATTTCGCTGTCGTTGATGACCCGTACGACCGTTTTCTTCCGTTCCAGTTTGGTAACCGGCTGTTCATCTTCGGGCTTGGGAAGCCGGTAGTACGTTGATCGTCCCCCGTGATGTACTGAAACAAGCTTTTTCCGGACAAGTTCATTGAGGTCACGGTAGGCAGTCATGGTTGAAACACCCGTCATCCCCACATACTCGCGGCGGGAGATCCTGGGGTGATACTGGAGGTGCCGTACGAGCCTCTGTTGGCGTGGGTTGAGCACGAGCAGCTGTTCTCTTTGCAGGTGAACTTTCTTTTCTGCCGCTCGCACGACATCGTTTTTTAATGAAACCATATCGGACGAAATTCCGTTGAGGTAGGTCTCGATCCATCCGGTCACATCCGCAGTTGTCCAGTCGATTGATGACAGCGCGTCAATAAATTGTTCTTTATGATTGAGGAAACTTCCAGCGACCGGGAAAAGGCCCTTGAGCGAGAGTCGCGAGCGCTCCATGAGCAGTTCCGTAGAAGCAAGCATGGTGATGAAATTGCCGGACATGAACGGATACCACCGATACAACTCCGATATGACACAGGCACACTTGATTGCGGGGTGCACCTGATGCCGCTTTTCCCCGAACCAATGGAGCACATCCGTGAAGTACCGCTGAGGATCTATCGAAAGCCTCGGCAGTTCCCTGTCTTTCAGAAGAGGGTCCGCCGGATCGCTTACGGTGTCCATAATCGACCTGAACCGCCCGCTTTCCCACGATTCGACGATCGTGTTGAGAAGAAGCTTGTTTAAATGAAGAAGCAGTGATGCTGAGAGCGATAGGTACGGGTCATTGCTTGATGCATACATGAAATCACTGGTGCTCCGGTAGTTTGCAAGAATGACTGATTTTGAACCGGGCAGTGGAATATCTCTTCCCGAGGCAAGGTTTGAGGCATCAGGCTGAGAGAGTGGAATATTCAGCTGTGTGGCAAGCGCTGAAATGTTGCTTGATGCCTGCTGGTGTAGAAGCGATTTTTGCACTTTCGCCGAAAGTGGCGTGCTTCGGATATCGTGGATTGCAAGCTCGAGACGGATCAAGTGCGAAACGATTGTGTTCGTCAGAGAGAATGTTGGAACGTACATTTTTGAGCTCTCAAGTAGAATCTGGTCCTGGAGCAGTCAGTACTAAGCTGGCGGTGAGGATCGAACTCACGACCTACGCTTTACGAAAGCGTCGCTCTACCAACTGAGCTACGCCAGCTTTTTGTGACCACAAGCCTGGTTATAGTTAGGGCATCGTGGTCAAATGAAGGGCCGATTCGTATCGGATTTATATCACAGACGAGATGGCATGTCCACGGGGATAAGGTAGCAGAACGCCCTCGCAGATGCTTCGCATCTACTCGTTCTTCACGGTCATCCAGTCCAGCGTCCTCTCCTCACGGTGTGAGGAAATGCCGCTGGAGCGGGAGACGAGATTCGAACTCGCGACCTTCTCCTTGGGAAGGAGACATTCTGCCAACTGAACTACTCCCGCATCGGTCCTGAGGCCAAGAAATCAACTTTCTAAAGGATTTTCTTCTTGTCCAGATTATAATAGATTCCGCCCAGCATCGCACTATGAACGAGAAATCCTGCGGTCTCAACCGTTGGAGAAACGATAGGGCCACAGCAACACAGCACGACCGTCAATATGCCGAAGAGTACATTAATGACCAGCATGATGACAGCAACCCCAAGAAACTGCGGCCATGCATGCGTGATGACCGTCATGATCGTGGACGGTGACATAAGCTTCCCGAGATCCCGATATTTCAGGTACACATACATGAGTGCCGGAATGACCAGGATGGCAACAGCAAACATAACCACGCTGAGAATGATCATGAGAAAGACAAACGCGGCGATCAGGAGCGCCGTTATCCATGTGGAATCAATAGAAGACAGCAGAACGATCGGAAGAGCGGCGGAGATCATGGTGATCAGAACGAGCGGGCCAATCAACAGAAACTGTGCTCCAATGTATACAAGTCCGGTTGTCAACGTTTTTCCTAGGTTTGAATGCTCCGGAAGGACATCCAGATCATCCTTCTTGACCGCAGAAGTCCTGATTGAGTCAGCGGTCTCCAAAAAGTAGCCTCTGACATACAGCATCACCGGAAGCAAAATGAGAGAGCTCAATGTCGGCATAGCGATCGCAAGAAGCGGGAATGCGTCATTGGAGAATCCCCGAGGAAAGGCAAAACTGGAAAACCTGAAGATGTCGGTGGAGGTTAGTGCCGCATTGATCCCCAGGGAGAAGATTGTATTAAAGAAAAAAATAGCCCAAATAACCCCGGCTTTCGGCAGAAGTCTGCGGTCGTTGAAGACGCGCGGTATAAAATTGAGAAATTCCATGGTTTCGATTGTAGCATACTTGTTTGATTGACTGTACCCGGATTATTAGATATAGTTATGCCGCTAACCTCTAGTTGAGGCGATCATTAAAACATAATGAAGAATTTGTGGGGCGGTAGTTCAGTTGGCTAGAACATCGCACTGTCACTGCGAAGGTCGCGGGTTCGAGCCCCGTCCGCCCCGTAGGCAATCAAAAATCGTCCGAAAGGGCGATTTTTTGTTGCCTCGCTGGAAGGACGAAGGGCGAGAAGCAAGGTCCCACGAAACGAAGTGTAGTGGGGAGCCCCGTCCGCCCCGCCATTTTCAACATGTTCCAACAAGACCCGTCCACTATCTCTAGGAATCCCTTGGTTGCTTCGTAAAATCGCCCCTAAATTTAAGTATTTCAATTTCACATCCTGGTGGATGAAAATATCCATATTTTAACCAGTTTTTACTTCCCCACGGTTCGAAGATAGAATCCTTTTGTGATATACTTTTCAAATAATTACAATAGATATAACGACATGCTTAAAGAAATAATAAAAGGATTAAAGTACGGACTTAATACACACAAATTCCTTATTACCTCGCAATGGATTCTTAACACCATTAACCAAACAACACCGCTATTTTTTGCAATCATCTGGGCAAAACTAATAGATACAGCAATAGATGGGATTCAGAATAACAACCTCACCTTTTCCTTAATGATAGTTCCCTTCATCCTGTATGGCGTCATAGAAATAGCTAGATCTCTTACAGGGAAATTAGATGATGCATTACAAACACTGGCCTATGACAAATTAGAGTTAAAAGTTCATACAGATGTAGTTAAGAAATATTCATCACTTGATATACAAAGCCTAGAAGATCCAGAAGTTAACAGACTATTTCAAGTTATAAGGGAGTCATATGAATGGAGAATTAGACATTTAATATTTACATTCGGTAAAGCACTAAGGGCATTTGTAATACTTGGTATTGGTTCATTTATACTTTTCAAAATCTCTCCTCTTGTTATGCTCATTATAATTATATCCTCTATACCATCCGTATTAGGAAAAATGAAGTTTGGCTCTATTGATTGGGGAATATGGCATGCAGATGCAGATAAGTTTAGAAAATTTAACCTAACTAAAGACTTTTTACTTAACAAAGATAATCTTCTGGAGGCAAATATAAACAATATATCTCCACATCTCGTTGAAGTAATAAAAGAAATACTGAATTCATATCATCAGAAGAGAAAGCCAGTAATTAAAAAGCGTTTTTTTGTTCTAATTTTAACAGACTTAATAGGAATAGTAGGTTCAATATATTCCGTATATCTACTGATTACTCTAGCTTTAACTGGCTCTATCTCAATTGGAAGTTTAATCTTAGGATCATCTATCTTCCTTTCATTTTCTGGTGGACTAGGATCTTTCTTGTATGAAATTACAGAATTATATGATTCAGGATTATTCATGAGAGATTTCAACTCTTTTATGAATCTTAAGCCTAAAATATCTAAAGGGAATATTCTGTTAGAAAAACTTGATACTCCTCCTACTATAGAGTTTAAGAACGTATCCTTTACATACCCCAATACAGACAAAATTGTATTAAAGGATATAGACCTTGTTATTAAACCTGGTATGAAAGTAGCATTAGTAGGTGAAAATGGAGTAGGAAAAACAACCTTAATTAAACTACTCGCTCGATTCTATACACTGAACAATGGAATGATCGAAATTAATGGTCAAAATCTCGCAGATATTGATACAGAAAGCTGGGAACAGAACTTAGGTTTACTCACACAACATTTTAATACATACCCTGCATTTAGTGTTGAGGAGAATATATATTTTGGAGATGTATCCAAGGAGAGGAGAAGTAAGAGTATAGAAAGTGCTGCTGATAAAGCAAATGTTACAAGCTTTATTAACAAATATAAAAACAAATTTAAACAGATTCTTTCTATACAATTTAAGGATGGAATAGATCCATCATGGGGACAATGGCAAAGATTAGGAATAGCTAGAACATTATATAGGGATGCACCCGTAGTAATATTTGATGAACCCACATCCTCTATAGATGCTCAAGCAGAGTATGAGATATTTGAAAACATTAATAGTTCTACTAAAGATAAAACCGTTATATATGTATCACATAGGTATTCTACAGTAAGGAATGCTGACTTAATATGCGTTTTAAAGGATGGAAGAATTGTTGAGTCAGGAAACCATCAAGATTTAATGAGTATTAATGGTGAGTATGCTAAGAACTTTAAATTACAAGCATCGGGGTATTCAGATTGAGATACTTTCCCCTTTTTTATACTGTCTTATTTGTCTCATTTTGTGGTCCAGACTCGTATGTCCCGTTGTCCACGAATGTAATGAGTGGTAACAACGGGCGATCCCGCAATCGCGAAGCGAGCTGCGGTGGTCCGCCCCGCCATTTTCAATATGTTCCAACAAGACCCGTGCACTATCTTTTAAAACCCTTATGGGAATTGAGTTATTAAGACTCTAAAAAGTGAAAGTTTTAAAAGTAAGGCCTGGTGGATGAAAAAGATCAAAAAAAAGCAGTTTTTAAGAGCTCTCGGTTCGAAGAAAAACTAATCCTATATACACAAACAAAAAATCATTACGGATAAGTATTACCTCAATTTTGTTTCACTTATAATAACTTCCCCATCTCTTAAAGGCTTATAAGGTATGCCTTCATGCTTAAAGTACTTTATCGCCTCATTAATCATTTCTGATTCAGGATGATCAGAGTCAAAATGTGGTGCTATTGAATAATCTATTAAACCAATTCCCTCCCAAACAATCTCTTTTCCATAGACTTCGGTTACTTTCTCTGGTTCGTCAGCTAATTCAATACCCTTTAAAGAAGGTGCTAATACACATGCTCCTGCAGAAAAACCTGCGTAAAGGAATTCTGTTTTATCACTCCTGTTTTTATATTCAATTAAAATCTTGTCGAGACCACTTTCTGCCATTGCACTACGAAGTAAAAAAGCATTTCCACCAATAACCCATAAACCTCCAAATTCGTCCAATTTTGATCTTAATCCTTCCATATCCCCAAAGTAATCTCTTAGATCTAAGAGCTCCGGTTCAAATCCAAGATCTTTTAATCCATCAATTTGTTTCTGTTCAGAAGCCAATCTTCTTTCGGTGTCATTACTAAAATCTAGAGCATTAGCTATTAGTGCAATTCTTTTATTTGAAGAAGCTAACTGAGCCAATTTATTAGGATCATCTCCAAATTTGTATGAAGACAAATATAATTTCATAAGAATTCTCCTATTTAAATTACTAACTTTATCTTACTAAAAAATTCTCGAGAAAACCATGTAAATCCATCCTACCTAATTCATACCTTTTCCACTCTTGGTTCCAGACGTGTATGTCCCGTAGGCAATCAAAAATCGTCCGAAAGGGCGATTTTTTGTTGCCTCGCTGGAAGGACGAAGGGCGAGAAGCACGGTCCCACGAAACGAAGTGTAGTGGAAAGCCCCGTCCGCCCCGCCAGACGGAACGGTGCTTATAGGTAAACAGTAAATAATGTCAGGACAATGAAAGTTGGCACCTCCTCAGTTCGAACCTCACACTATGGGCAAATAAGGCGTCCGGAACAGATTTCATAGGATAATCCATTTTCCTTATTATTAAAGCAAAAGTAGGGGTAATTATGCGTTCGAACCTAACAATCTAAAAATATGAAAAAATGTAGGTTGCATGTGATAACCAAGAATATCAAGAGAACCTGGATGTATTTGCTAAAACTTTGAACATAATTGCGGTGAATATTGCGAAATTGAGCCCTTAGATGGGCTCTGCAACCGTTTCTTCCAGTACACGTTCGAGATCTTTTGTCTGAGCCTCTATTGATTTACTTGCCCAGTCTCGTTCCTGATACATTTTGAGCCCCATCCATGGTTTACCAAGTTCGTCAAGGCAGAGTGCAAGTAGTGCCAGTCGTTCTTCTCGAGGTGTAGGGGTACTTAATCTTCCTCCCCCACGAATTGCCTTCATTTGATATGTATACGCTGTGTAATCAATATGTAATTGCATAAGAAACTCAAACGTTTTTTCGTCAATAATTTTATATTCCATCGCTCTTCTCCATAACGCGACAGAGATAGCTTCCTGTTCCATTTGATGACTAGTGACATTATAAAGACCCTGAATTTCACGAGTTTTATCTAAAAACTCTGAATCTGGTTCAATATCAAATGGATATAACGGTATCCCTTTTTGATCAATACCGTACAATACGTTTCTATGTTGTTTTTCCAGTTGCGCTATTGTTTCTTTGTATTGGGTTTCTCTTTTTTGAAAATCAGTATCTGACTCACCTAGCTTTCTTACTGGTTCTTTTGGGCGATTGACATCAAGATATCGGTCCCAGAGTTTCCCTGCATCGTGGGTGCCAGCCCAAACAATAAAAGCGCGGCGCTCTTCTTCGGAAATATGCAAAGATTCAAACAAGTGCCGAGAAAACCGGAATATATTACGACGCACTGCCAGCATGTCCAGTTCTGATTGGGTTAATTGTTCCCATCCGCTTTGATCCAGAATTCTTGAAATAGTCTCTGATAAGTCGTCCACTGTCGCAACGTATGCCTCACTGTGTCCTTCAATGGGTTGAAAGTAGTGGTATGCTGATGGCGGTATTTCATTTCCAGAAAGAGCTTGAAAAACAGAAAGAAGTGCTCGCATATGGTCTGTCACATCGTATCCATGAAATGGACACACCTGATCAACCAGTAATCCTCCATCTGGCCTTTTTCTAAGAGAAACCGTAGATGTAACTAATGCACGACGATCGTCTGTTGCTTCAGATCCAACAAGATCAGGATTAGTTTCAATTAGATTAGTAGCATCTACAGCAAGTCTCGACCAGACAGTTGGTTGATCAAGCTGCCCCATAAGATACCCAATTCCATCACATATCGACTGAGTGCGCGCTTCAATCGCTTGGTTCATAATTTCATTACCTTCACCATCTGGAGCATTTGCCATATGAGACAATTTCTTGTAAAAACTGTGATACCTGCTATTATAGTAATCACATAAGTAAAAAACAAGCATGTATTATGAATAATCTTTCCTTTGGTGATGTCGTCCAGAAGCTCCAGGAGGATTACGCGGATCTTCAGAAATACGACCTAACGGTACAAAAGCAATTTGTTTCAAAAACAGGACGTAAGTACAATACTTTTCTTGTTGATGCACCTGATTCCCCATATGGTATATTTGTAGCCAAAAGCTTTTGGCATGAGAACCAGAACCTTGATGATGAAGTTCGCATTATGAATTTTCTCTCTGATAAAGAGGTATTTGTGCCAAAGCTGTTGTTTCCATACAAAGCAGGGAATACGTTTATTGTGATGGAATATATCAAAGGAACTGATGCTGCGGAATTGCTTCAAAATCCAGAACATGCACTAAATGCATTTAGAAGTATTGGTACATCCTTGAGTAAAGTATATGAAGTGTCTGTCCCGGCTTTTAACAAATTCTGGGAAAACGATCCAACAGTATGGTCAGAGTATGTTCAGGAAAAGTTTGATGAACGGTTAACAAAAGCCATTGATAAAGATCTTTGGGATCAAATTCGGTCGATTTATCAAAAAGGTACAGAAGTTATAGCGGAAGATGCAAAGTCTGGATCAGTTTTGATACACAGAGATATTTATGCTGACAACTTTATTATTGAAGAGTCGACCGGGCGGGCAATTTTAATTGACTTCGCTATGGCTCGCGGAGGCAGGCCCTTTTATGATCTTGCCAAGTTTTACATCATCGATCTAGCGAGACATTCTGAAGGTCAAAATGCTTTTCTGGAGGGACTGAATATTGCTGAAAGAAGTGAAGCAAACTTTTATATGCTCCGATCCTATATCCTCATTGAGCTCCTTGGCATGATTAACTTTTATATGAGTATTAATCAAACTGAGCCCTTAAAACACGCACAAACATGTCTGAGAGAATTAGTAACAGAAAAGGGAAGTTTCCATGAGTTAGTGAAAGCATATGTAACGTAAACTAACCTTGTCTTATAAAGGATATTTATATCCGGACCTCAAACGACAACTCCGGTACCTGCACTTTAATTCTCGCATCCCGCATCACCTCCATTAGAGTTTTGTTCTGTCCGCCCCGCCAGCCTCTTTTCGGTCATCTGTTAAAAGCCAACAAACATTGATATATTGATAGAGTTAAATTCGGCTTTGCAGTTGATGTCTGGAGAATCACCAGTGCATGATGATGTACTAGCCCCCGCTGGTGTTGCGGATGTAGCAGATCCGTTACCCCAAGATCCCGATTTTCAGCGTCTTCATGCACAGTATCTAGAGTATCTACAAAACGAGCCTGTTACCAAGGTAAAGCTTCCGCTATACCACGGAACTGGCTCATATGCACTGAGACGGATCTTGCATGATGGATTTGTCCCACGCTCTTCCAGTGCGTCATTGACGGGAGATAGTGCTTCAAGCCCCTGGACACCGGAAGAGGGATCCGCGTTCACGTCATTTGCACCGGGTACTTCTGAAGGAGCCGTCTTTGCACGGGGGTATGCATACCAATCAAGTAGAGAGTGGGGATTAAGCTACACGGCAGATGAAGCTCTAGGTGCTTCGTTTCTTGAGCGAGTGCAAACCAAATTCTTTCCAGATATGAATGCGGCAGTGGAAGCTGAGCACAAGCGTGTTATTGGCCTAGGTAACAATGATCCTGAAGATGAAGTTCGTGAGGCTATTAAAATGGAGATGGACATTCAGAGGGAGCGGATGCAAACCCCTGGAGCTTTCGTATTCAGTCCCGATTCTGCTCGAGAGATGATAGGTGAATTACAGAGGCTTCAAAATGGAGAGATTGAAGATACTGTTGCTGCAGAGAGACTGTTAAGGGCAAACAACGTCCTCTGGCGACGAGGGGCTAGCGTTGTTAGACAGACCTTGCAAACGCTATCTGATCCGCAGAGTTGGCTTACAAAACGAATAGAGGAACTTAAGGCTTCATATGCCCAGATGATTATAGCGTATGAGAATTTGTCAGATGATGAACGAAATGAGCTGGAACACCAATTTCCCTGCATGGTCTTGGTAGAAGGTGATGGTATGAAGCTCGGGAATAAGGCAACGGCCTTTGTCCCCGAAGTTCAGGCGCTAGAAAGAACCGAACCGCAGAGGGTAAGAGAGATTTCGGTGCCAGAGTCAAAAGTGGAAACGGTACAGAAGTGGATCGAGGCTGAAGGACTAAAAGGTGTTATAGTTACCCCTCTGGAGTTTTCAGAAGTTAAGGATGTTCTTGATTCTGTCGAAAAGGAATAGAGGTCGATGAAGGTTTGAGTAGCCATAGATCTCCAAACTCGTCCCATGCCTTCCGCCAGCAGCGCTTTCTGCTGACTCCTCCATACGCTATACTTGCTTCATGTATCAGATTCCGGAGGACAAGGGATTCCTCATAGCAGTAAAAGCACTAATAATCAACTCGTCAGGTGAAGTTCTTCTCCTTAAAGTGAATAGTGGCCTGCGTGATTCAGAGAGATGGGATCTACCCGGCGGTTTAATGGAATATGACGATACGGTTGAGAGCAGATTACAGAAAGAAGTGATTGAGGAAACCGGCATTAAAATCAAAGATCCGAAGCTAATTGCTGTTTCTGAAACGATATTTGAAGATTTCGTTCTTGACGAAAATAACGTAAAAGACATGAAAGTTGTAGTTATTGGTTTTGAATTGCATATAGGCGCAACAAAGGAGACTATCAGATTATCAGAGGAACATGCAGGTTATGCTTGGTATAGAATGGAAGATTTGAATACCATTGAGCTCTCCAAACCTTCCAAGGCAATCATCACAAAGATTCCTAAGTAACATCGTCTCGGTTCGATACTGTGCCACGCGGCCAGTAGGCAAAAGCACGCAGCTTTTGTATCCTCGAGCAATGTGAAGTCAATATCTCATAGGTTAACCGTCACGTCATCCGGTTCAATATCTCCACACATTGCCAAATACCAGGAATTGCTTCCAAAATACTTTTGCGCAGCCCGTTGTGTCGCCTCTGGAGTACAACGTAATATAGCCTCTGAGTATGCTTTAATTCCGAAGGGGCCTCCTACACCTCTTTCCCAGTCTGAGTATTGTTCAACCCAACTCCTGGAATCTTGAAGGCGCATTCTTAATGATTTAATCTTCCTCGTCTGCCCGAATACTAACTCTTCTTGCGAAAGGCCACTGGTAACGACGCGTCTGATTTCTCCGGCAAGAACATCAAGCACCTCCTGCACATTTTGCCTTGAAGTCGAAGTTTTAATAAGAAATCGCCCTGAGTCGCTATTTCTTTGAGCACCAGCACTTGCCTCATAGGTCAGTCCTCTTTCATATCTTAGTAAGCGTTTTAACGAAGATGCCCTTCCTCCTCCGAGCGATTCTGCAATCATTTCTAACGCCAGGTTGTCTGCCTCGCTACTAGTTTGAAATCTAAATCCGAAAAGAATATGAACTTGTTCAAGACCAGGATATCTTTCCACAAGAATCTGCCCTCCGATAGGTAGAGGCAATTCTTCGGCGGCTTTCAGAGGAACGCTTGCTGGGACCAATAAACTCTGCTCTGCGTGATCTTTTAGATCGTGAACCTGTGTTCCACCGCAGGCTACAAATAACAGTCGCCCAGATGTTACGACTTCTTTGTAGAAACGAATCAAGTCATCTCTTGAAATTGACCTAATTGATTCCGGGGTTCCAAGAATCGATCTTCCAAGATCTGTCCCTCCAAAGAAAAGCCGTGGATACAACTCCATGAGCATTTTTTCTGGACTTGATACTTTTGCTCCGAGTTCTCGTAAAATTGCCCCTCTTTCCATCTCCACTGTTCGAGGATCAAACAGTGGATCGAGTAACATTTCGTGCATCAAGTCGACACATACTCCAAGATCGTCAGGATCCGCTACCGTGGAATTGATACTCAACCGTTCCCACCCGGTTGTTGCGCCAATTTCTCCTCCATAGCGTTCAATGTATGCAGCTAGTCTGTCTTTAGTAGGAAAACGAGGTGTTCCCGCGAGGAGCATGTGCTCAAGAAAATGTGCTGTTCCTTCTTGTCCCGGTGGATCAAAACGTGCCCCACCAATGGAAACAGCGCGAAGATGAATAGGTGCCCGAGGTCGCTCCAAAACAACCAGTTTTGAACCATTTGATAGGAACGTTTCCTCCCGTCTCGTTCCCAGGTCTTCAGCAGATAAAGAATTGTGGGTCGGATCGGTATCAACCTCATTGGGTTTGTCAATCATAAGAATAAGTATATGTTAGGTCCTGATTTTTGTCATCCGGCACAGAGAGTTGTACCACTCTCAATCTGAACTTAAATGAAATCACCATAGCACCAAACTCTTCCCACCCCCGTTGTCTGTGGCCAAAGCGATCAGCAACAACGGGCGATCCCGCAATCGCGAAGCGAGCTGAGCGGTCCGCCCCGCCACATTTGAATTCATAAATGAAACTATTCAACATCCCATTGCACAATGATGAAGGTAATCTAGTAAGTTGAGATCCCAAATCCATGCCCCGCCTCCCGGCTACATGATCTCTCCGCTTTCCTGTACAATCATGCCCTATGCCGTCATTCTGGACAAAGTTACCGCGTCCGTTCTTTGCACTCGCTCCCATGCGGGGCATCACCAACGGTGTGTTTCGTACGATCATATCTCAATACGCTCCTCCCGATGTGATTTTCACGGAATTTGCGAATGTTGAGACACTATTCTCTCCCGGCAAGGACGCAGAAATGGTCAAATTGACACTATCTTCTGCTACATGCCCTGTGGTAGCACAGCTGTGGGGATCGAATCCTGAAAACTTCATGAAATCCGCGAGAATTCTCTCCCGGCAGGGGTTTAGCGGTATTGATATCAATATGGGCTGCTCAATTAACAAAATTCTGAAGAAAGACTCCTGCGGCGCACTGATTAAAAATCCCAGTCTCGCACGTGAAATTATCATTGCAACAAAGGAGGGAGCCGCGCCGCTACCGGTCAGTGTGAAAACACGGCTCGGACATGACGCTTTTTCTCCGCAGTGGATCGAATGGCTTCTTCAATCGGATATCGATGCGCTGACGATACACGGAAGGACGGTCATTCAGGGCTTTAGGGGAAGTGCAGACTGGACGAGCATCGGCAAGGCGGTGGAAATCAAAAAACAGCTGGGGGTGTCGACCTGTATTATCGGAAATGGCGATGTGAGGTCCCGAGCACAGGGTGTTGAGCGTGCCCGTGACTATGAGGTGGACGGCATTATGATCGGCCGTGCGGAGTTGTCAGACCTCTTTGTCTTTTCTTCAAAATCCCGGAACGGTCATGCGCGGGATACACGTCTGCGTATCCTCACCGACCACATTGACCGTGTTCTCAAGGAAAAAAGGC